>CAZXTV010000091.1:0-7231 GCA_964643705.1 uncultured Arenimonas sp.
ATTAGCCAGCGCCCCCGGATGCGCCAGCCGGCCCAATCGGCCGACAGGTCAACATGCCCGAGCACCTTCTCGGCGTAGAGTTTCCGGGCGCAGGCGTTCACGGGCTGGCCGGGGATGATGCAAAGCGGTTCCATGCGTAAGGCTCCAAGTTGGGGGGCTGGAGCCGGGGGGCAATCAGGGAGCGCCAACGGGCCAGAAACGCTCGAGCGGCCCTCCTTCCGAGTGCGCATAATGTATATTATGTCAAGTAGCGTCTGGCCCTCATTCGCCCTCCCTTGCGTTGACCCGAAGCAGAATTCCAACCGGTTGCCACCGTCCGATGCCGCAGGTCCGCGATGCCCTCCTGACCCTGGTGATCGGCGTGACTGGCCATCGCGACATTCCGGTCGAGGAGCACGCCGCGCTGCAGGCGCGCGTCGTCGAGCTTATCCAGGGTCTCCGGAAAGACTTTCCGGGCCTGCCGCTGCTGATGCTCAATCCGCTGGCCGAAGGTGGCGACCGGATTGCTGCGCGTGCGGCCATCGCCATGTCGGTGCCGCTGTTCGTGCCGCTGCCTTTCAGCGTCGAGGATTACGAACAGGATTTCGATACCCCGGCTTCGCTGGCTGAATTCCGTGAACTGCTGGCCGGCAGCGAAGTCCGGGTGTTGCCGCTGGCGCCAGGGGTCACCGCCGAGGACGTCCGTCAGCGCGGCCAGGCGCGCAACCGGCAGTATGCCCAGCTGGGCATGTTCGTTTCCTCGCACTGCCAGGTGCTTCTGGCACTGTGGGACGGTCGGCCGAGCACCGCCCTGGGTGGCACAGGCCAGGTCGTGGATTTCCACATCGCCAACGTCATGCCCGAGATTGGCGAACGCGATGTCGCGCCAAACCTGCTGGCGGACGACGAGAGCGACCTGGTTTTCCACGTTGCCTGTTCCCGGCGGCTGGCGCCGGGTGGACAGCGGCCGGTCCATGCCCCGGCCGTGGCCCACTGGGTGACCGCGGAAGGCTCCACTCCCCAAGGCCGGGGCCTGCCCGCGGCCTATCGACGGGTATTTGGCCAGATGGCGGCCTTCAACGCCGACACCCAGCGGCATTGGCATGCCATCGAGGCGAACTACCCTCGCCTACTTCCCGCCGACGGTCCGACGCCCGTGCCGGTGGGCATCGTCCGGATTGAACGCCTGTTCGGTGCTGCCGATTGGCTGGCCCTGCACTTTCGCCAGCGGGTTCGCCTGAACCTGCAGGCAAGCCATCTCGTGGCCGCGTTGATGGGCCTGTGCTTCATCGTCTACTCCGACCTCGTGCCGCGCCGGGAGCTGGTGGTCGCATTCCTCGGGCTTTTCCTGGTGGGCTACGCGGTGGCCTGGGTCGGCCAGCGCCGGCAATGGCAGCGCAAGTACCTCGACTACCGGGGTTTGTCCGAAGGCCTGCGCGTGCAGCTTTACTGGCGTCTTGCCGGTGTCCAGGTTCCCTCCGACGGCAGCCTGGGTTACGACAGCTTCCTGCAGAAGCAGGACGTTGAACTCAGCTGGATCCGCCACGCGATACGCGGCACCAGCCTGGTCCAGGACAGCGCGACCAGCGCCGACCCGCGCTGGTTGCAGTGGACGGTGCGCAACTGGGTGGGCGATGCCGACGGCGCCGGCGGGCAGCTCGAATATTTCCGCCGCGGCAGCCAGCAGCGCGCCAAGGACTATCTCTACACCGAGCGCCTGGGGCGGCTGGCACTGCTGGCCGGCCTGGGCGGTGCGCTGGTGCTGGCCCTGGCCGGTCCGCGGCTGGACGAAGCCAGCCAGGCCGGCCTGCTGATCTTCATGGGGCTGCTGCCGCTGATCGCTGGCATCCGCGAGGCCTACTCCTTCAAGAAGGCCGACAAGGAGCTGATCAAGCAGTTCCAGTTCATGGCGCGACTGTTCTCCAGCTGCAGCGCTCGCCTGGCCCGTGCCGCGACGGATGAAGAGCGGCGCGAACTCCTTCTGGCACTGGGGCGCGCCTGCCTGGAGGAACATGCCGAGTGGATCCTGCTGCATCGCGACCGTCCGCTGGAGCTGCAGGGGCCGCAGTGAGTCCCTGCCCCGCTGCGCGGCCTTCGCAGGCCGGCGGCGCGTCCGATGTTTCGCCTGCGGGCTGCACGATGCTGGATAGTCGGTCATGATGACGACGAGTCCGCAGCTGAAAAACGCCTGAGAGATGCCATGCCAACCGATGAACTGCCCCCTAGCCTGGGCGCCCATCGGGTGCAGGCAACGAAGGAAATCGCTGCTGCCGTGCGCAGCGTCAGCCAGGGGCACGTGGTCTGGGAACCGGTGCGTTCGCTCTGGTTCACGGGCATGGCCTTGGGCGCCATCATCGGCGGCGCGCTGAACTTCAGCTGGGCTGCGTTCGCACTGTTCGTCTCCAGCACCGTGATCGTGCTGCTGCTGGGCCACTCCCTGGGCATGCACCGCAAGCTGGTTCACGACAGCTTCGACTGTCCACGGTGGCTGGAACACCTGCTGGTCTGGTGCGGCACCCAGGTCGGACTGGCGGGCCCGCTTTCGATGGTGCGCACGCATGACCTGCGCGACTTCGCCCAGCGGCTGCCCCAGTGCCACGACTACCTCGCCCACCGCCGCTCCTTCCTGGTGGACGCCTGGTGGCAGCTGCACTGCGAACTGCGCCTCGAGGCTGCTCCACATATCGAGATCGAACCGCGGATCAGCGACGACCCCTTCCTTCGATTCCTCGAACGCACGTGGATGTGGCAACACCTGCTGGTGGCACTGCTGCTATTCGTGCTGGGCGGCTGGGGCTTCGTGTTCTGGGGCGTGTGCGCGCGGGTCACGGCCGGTGTCTTCGGGCACTGGCTGGTGGGCTATTTCGCCCACAACCATGGCCGGATGCACCACGAAGTGATGGGTGCCGCGGTCCAGGGCCGCAATGTTCCGCTGGCTTCGCTGCTGACCATGGGCGAGTGCTGGCACAACAATCACCATGCCTTCCCGGGTTCGGCGCGGCTGGGCCTGTATCCCGGCGAGTGGGACCCGGGCTGGTGGGCACTGCGGGGCCTGCGCCGGATTGGGCTGGTCTCCCGCCTGCGCCTGCCCGGCGACCTTGCGTTCCGGCCGGAACTGCGAAGATTGCAACCGGGCCAAGCCAACTCATCTCCCAGGGAACTGTTCGCCGAATGAGCTCCGATACCGACTCCGTCCTGCCGCCCCCCTCGCCCCGCATCGAGAGAACGATGCCCTATTCGAGGTGGTGGCCGCTGGTGTGTGGCGCCGTGGCGGGCCTTTTGATCCGGCTGGTGTATTACGGCGATCCCGGTGGTCGCTACTCGGCGATGATGGCGTCCTTCATCTACCTGTCGCCGCTGGTGGTGGGCATGGTCACTGTCTACGTGGCAGAACGCAGCCACCGCCGGACCTGGGGTTATTACGCCTGGGCCTCGGGCTTCGCCAACGTGCTCTACATCGTCGGCAGCCTGCTCATCCTGATCGAAGGCTGGATCTGCGCCATCCTGATCGTGCCGATGTTCACGATGATCGGCATCCTGGGCGGGCTGCTGATGGGGGCGGTCTGCCGGCTCACCAACTGGCCCCGCGGCACGCTCTACAGCGTCGCTGCCCTGCCCCTGCTGCTGGGTGCGCTGGGTGGCGAGACGTCGCCCCATGCGCCTTCGATGCAAAGCGTGCAGCGGCAGGTCCTGGTGCAGGCGCCGGCGGACGAGGTCTGGCGCCACCTGATGGACGCCGACCGGATCGCCCCGGCCGAAGTGGAAAGTGCCTGGATGTACCGCATCGGGGTGCCGATGCCGCTGGCCGGTGTCACGACTCAGACGCCAGAGGGCCTGGTGCGCGACGTGCGCATGGGCAAGGGCATCCATTTCACCCAGGTCGCCTCGGACTGGGAGCCCGGACGGCGCGTGCAGTGGCAGTACCGGTTTGATCGCGATTCCGTGCCGCCGGGCGCGCTCGACGACCACGTGCAGATCGGCGGCCACTATTTCGACCTGGTCGGCACCACCTACACGCTTAGCCCCCGGGGCCAGGCAACGCTGCTGGAAATCGACATGCAGTACCGGGTCAGCACCTCCTTCGACTGGTACGCCCAGCCGCTTGCCCGCTGGCTGATCGGTGATTTCAGCGAGGTCATCCTGGGCTTTTACCGTGTGCGCAGCGAACAGGCGGATCGCGGGCCGGGGTTGACCTTGTCCCAGGGGCAAGCCTCACGCTCGCCACACTTGTGAGGTGTAAACTCCGCTCATGTCCTTTTTCCGCATCCTGAGTTATCTGGTGCTCGCCCTGGCCCTGGTGGCCGGCGGCGTTGCGCCCGGTCTTGCCCAGGAAGCGCAGCCGCAGGTTCAGTCCCAGGTGCAGCCGCCCTGCCATGGCATGGACGGCGAGCTGGTGTCGGCCATGCCCGACGCCGGCGCGCAGGGCGAGTGTTGCGAAGGCCCTGATTGCCGCTGCGACTGCCTGCAGCACTCCCCGGCGAGCGCCGTGGTGCTGCGCCACCTGCCGCCGGTGGTGCCGGCAAGACTGCTCGCCCAGGCCGTGACGGCCAGCCACGCACCGGCGCGGACACTCCCGGCAACCCGACCTCCGATCGCCTGAGGCCCCGGCGGACGTCGTCCGCCCCGCCTGGCCCTGTCCGGCTGCCGCCGGGCCCGGTCCCCGTTGCACGTTTCCGGAGATTTCCATGATTGCCCTGCCCTCCCGCGCCTTGCTGGCGCTGGTCCTTGCTTCCGCGCTTGCCGGCTGTGCCTCGCTGTCGCCGCAGCCGCGTGACGCACACATCACCGAGTTGCTTGCCGAACGCGGCGGTCCTGCCGTCGACTGGTCCGCCGTGGCCAGCACCGATCGGGAAAGCGCAAGTCTCGATCGCTGGCTTTCCGAGCCCATGACCCTCGATGCCGCGACACGCGTGGCGATGCTGCGAAGCCCGCGCTTGCGCGAGCATTACGCCCGCCTGGGCCTGGCGCGGGCCGAGGTGCTGGAGGCGGTCGAGATCGAAAACCCGCGGCTGTCCTTCCAGCGCATGTCGATAGACGGCGGTGGCCACAACCGCAGCACCGGCCTGTCGATGCCGCTGCTCGACCTGCTGCTGCTACCGGCCAAGGCACGCCTGGCGGCCACCGATTACGACCGGGCCCGGTACGACGTCGCCGGGGCGGTGCTCGACACCGTCGCCGACGTCGAATCGGCCTGGTACGCCTACGTCACGGCCCGCCAGGTCGCGGGCATGCGCGAGGCGGTCAGCGAGGCGGCGGCAGCCAGCGCCGAACTGGCCGGGCGTTTCCACGAAGCCGGCAACATCAGCGCGCTGCAGCTGGCGCAGGAACAGGCCGCCGCCAGCCAGGCCTATATCGAAGCCTTGCAGGCACGGGCCGACGCGGGTCGCCACCGCCTGGCGCTGCATACGCTGCTGGGCCTGCGCGGCCCTGAAACCGCCTGGGAAGCCGGAGATTCACTGCCGCTGCCGGTGCCCACGGAAGATGATCCCGAGCAGCTGGCCCGCCTGGCCGGCGACGGCAACCTGGCCGTGCTGGCCGCGCGTGCCGAAGCCGAGGTCCTGGCCGATGCGCTGGGCCTGACGCGCGCGTTGCGATGGTTCGGCGGCAGCGAGATCGGCTACGAACGCGAGCGCGAAGCCGACGGTGCCCGCCTGCAGGGCCCTGAGATCTCGCTGGAGCTGCCGATCTTCAACCAGGGCCAGGCCAAACTGGCACGCGCCGAAGCCCGGCTGATGGAGTCGCTGGCGCGCGTGCAGCAGGCCGAACTGGCGGCCGACAACGGCGTGCGCATGGGCGCGCAAACCGTGGCCGCGCTGCGCGACGTGGTGGACACCCACCGCCTGGCCCTGGTGCCCCAGCGTGAGTCGATCGTGGCGCGCCAGCAGGAACGCCAGAACTTCATGCTCATCGGTGTGTTCGAGCTGGTCCAGGCCAAGGTCGCCGAATACGACGCCTACCAGGCCTACCTGGAGGCCGTGCGCGACTACTGGCTGGCCCGCGTTGAACTGGCCCGCCTGGTCGGCCGGCGCCTGCCCAGCGACGCCGGCATCGAGGCACGAACGCCGTCCCTGGAAGAGATCCTCGGCCCTGGCGATGCGCCGGCGATGGATCACTCGGCGCATGGCGGCATGGACCACTCGATGCACGAAGCAGCCAAGCCCGCCGAGCCCGAGGCGATGGACCACTCCAAGCACGAAGGCATGGACCACTCCGGCCACGACATGCCGGCCAAGCCTGAACCCGCCGACGTGCCTGAAGACTCGGGCGACGACGCGCAAGCCGATCAACACGAACATCACCACGGAGCCACCCCATGAGCCTGTCCCGACGCAAGCTGCTGATCGGCGCCGGTGCCGGCCTGGCCGGTGCCGCCGCCCTGCCCGCCCTCGCCCAGACCGCGCCGGCGGCGCGCACGACGACCGAAAGCGCGCCGCCGGCGCGTCGCGCCCACGGCAAGGTGCGCACCCTCAACGGCTGGTCCCTGCCCCACCGCATGAACGGCGGGGTGAAGGAGTTCCACCTGGTTGCCGAAGAGTTCGAGCACGAGTTCGCGCCCGGCTCCAAGGCCGTGGTCTGGGGGTACAACGGCTCGACGCCCGGCCCCACCATTGAAGCCATGCAAGGCGACCGCGTGCGCATCTACGTCACCAACCGCCTGAAGGAAGCCACCACCATCCACTGGCACGGCCTGATCCTGCCCAGCGGCATGGACGGCGTCGGTGGCCTGTCGCAGCCGCAGATCCAGCCGGGCGAAACCTTCGCCTACGAGTTCGACCTGGTCCAGCACGGCACCCACATGTACCACCCGCACGCCGACGAAATGGTGCAGCTGGCGATGGGCATGATGGGCCTGCTCATCATCCATCCCAGGGGCGGCGACCACGTCGATCGCGACTACGCGCTGCTGCTGCACAACTTCGCCCTGCACCCGGGCACCTACCGCCCGGACCCGTCGGTGATGCAGGACTTCGACCTGTGGACCTTCAATTCCAAGGTGTACCCGGCCATCGAACCGATGGTGGCGCGTACCGGCGAGCGTGTTCGCATCCGCGTGGGCAACCTGAGCATGTGGAACCACCCGATCCACCTGCACGGCGTGCAGTTCGAGGTGACCGGCAGCGACGGCGGCCGCTGGCCGAAGGCACAGTGGCGCCGCGAAGTGACCGAAATCGTCGGCGTCGGCCAAATGCGCGACATCGAGTTCACCGCCGTGCCCGGAGACTGGGCCTTCCACTGCCACATGTCGCATCAC
>CAZXTV010000092.1:0-7206 GCA_964643705.1 uncultured Arenimonas sp.
CGTCCGCCGCGCCTGGGCCGCAATCCCAAGACCGGCGATTCCGTGGCGCTGCCCGGAAAGTACGTCCCGCATTTCAAGCCCGGCAAGGAGTTGCGCGATCGCGTCAACGCCAGCCCGGCCACCCCGGAATCCTGAGTTCCAGCCCGCCATGGGCTAAGCTTGCCGGCACCCGCCCCTTGGATTGCCGCGCATGCGACTGTTCAAAGCCCTGCTTGCCCTGCTGTTCGTCGCCGTCGGCGTGCTTTTCGGCGCGCTCAACCGCACGCCGGTCGAGATCGACCTGGGTTTCTACAGCATCCAGAACGCCTACCTCGGCACCAGCCTGCTGCTGGCGGTGCTCGTGGGCGCGCTGCTGGCCGGCGGCGTGCTGGTGGCCGGCGTCATCTGGCCGCTGCGCCATCGCCTGCGTCGCAGCCAGCCCAGCGCCGAAGCAGCCACGCCCGAAACCCATGACTGAGCTCGCCTGGCTGATGCTGTTGCTGCCGATCGCGGCGGCCGGCGGCTGGCTGGCGGGCCGCCGGGGCGGCGAACGCCGCGGCGGCGCCCGCGTCTCCCGCTTGTCCAACACCTATTTCCGCGGCCTGAACTACCTGCTCAACGAACAGCAGGACAAGGCCATCGAAGTCTTCCTGCAGATCGCCGCCGTCGACAAGGACACGGTCGAGACCCAGTTCGCGCTGGGCCACCTGTTCCGCCGCCGCGGCGAGGTCGACCGCGCCATCCGCCTGCACCAGAGCCTGGTCGCGCGCCCTGGCCTGAGCGACGAACAAAAGACCCGCGCAGTGCTTGCCTTGGGCGAGGACTACATGCGCGCCGGCCTGCTAGACCGCAGGCGCTGCGCCACCTGATCTCGGTCTACCAGGCCGAACGCGACTGGGCCAAGGCGATCGAACACGCCCGCCAGCTCGAAGACGCCGGCGGCGAACCGATGGGCAAGCTGATCGCGCAGTTCCACTGCGAGCTGGCCGAGATGGCCCGCCTGGACGCCGACCTGGCCACGGCGCGCACGCACGTGGCCGAAGCATATGCCGCCGACAGCCATTCCGTGCGCGCGGGCCTGGTGGAGGCGCGGCTGGAACTGGCCGAAGGCAACGACGCGGCCGCGATCCGCGCTTTCGAGCGCGTGGCCCGCCACGACATCGAATTCCTGCCCGAAATCCTCGAGCCGTTGCTGGCCTGCTATGAACGCCGCGGCGAATCGGCGCGCGCGCGTGGCTTCCTGCTTGAGATGATCGAACACTATCCGGGTGTTTCGCCCGTGCTGGCCCTGACCCGCATGTTCGAACGCGAGGAAGGCAAGGGCGCGGCGCTGGAATTCCTGTCCCGGCAGCTGCGCCAGCGGCCTTCGGTGCGCGGCGAAGCGGCCTTCATCGAACTGAGCCTGGGCGACGCCGACTCCGATCCGGCCGTGGCCCTGAAGACGCTCAAGCAGATCACCGAACAGCTGGTCGTGCGCACCCCGGGCTATCGCTGCCAGCGCTGTGGTTTCAGCGCACGCGCCCATCACTGGCAGTGCCCGGGCTGCAAGAGCTGGGGCAGCATCAAGCCGGTGCACGGCGCGGTCAGCGAGTGATGCCGGCGCCGCCGATCTGGCTGCTGGCGCTGCTGTCGCTGGCCGGCAGTTTCGCCATCGCCCTGGCCTGGCGCGCCTGGGCGGCTCGCCGGGGCGTGGTCGACGCGCCGGACGATCGCCGCCTGCACGCCACGCCAACGCCGCGCGGCGGCGGCATCGGCATCGCCCTGGTGCTGATGGCCGCGTCGCCCTGGCTGGGGCAGGGCGGCTCCTGGTTCGCCGCCGGCCTGGGGCTGTGCGCGGGCGCTGGCCTGGTCGACGACCTCCGGCCGCTGCCACCCCTGGCCAAGGGCGCGCTGCAGGCGCTTGGCGCTGCCTGCCTCGCCGCGGCCTTTCCGCTGCTGCCCGAGATCTGGGGGCCGGCGGTGGGCCATGTCCTGGCCTGGGCGCTGGTGCTGGTGCTGGTGAACTTCTGCAATTTCATCGACGGCAGCAACGGCATGGCGGCAAGCCAGGCCCTGTTGGCGGCGCTGGGCCTGGCCGCCCTGGCATCGGGATCGGCACCGGTGGCCTGGCTGGCCGTGGCGCTGGCCGCCGCCTGCCTGGGTTTCCTGCCGCTGAATGTCCCGCGCGCGCGGCTGTTCCTGGGGGACGTGGGCAGCCATGCCGTGGGTTACGCGCTTGCGGCCCTGCTGCTGATGGCGGCCGGGCCCGCGCGCGCGCCAGCCTGGCTGCTGCTGCTGCCGGTTTCGGCGATGGTGCTCGACCCCGGCCTGACCCTGCTGTCGCGGGCCCGCCGCCGGCAGGTGCTGTGGCGCGCGCACCGCGAACACCTCTACCAGCGCGCCATCGCCCATGGCTGGAGCCACGCCGGCATCTGCATGCTGTACGTCGCCTGGACCCTCGCCGCGACGGGCCTGGCGCTGTGGTTGCAGCGCCAGCCGGCCCACTGGGGCCCGGCGGGCAGCCTGATCGCCCTTGGTTTTGGCATCATTGCGTATTGGCTCCTTGGGCGCGCCTGGCCACGGCCGGCGCCGCCGGGGCGCTCCCCCCACGGAAGTCCCGCCGGATGAGATCCGCGATTCGAAGCCTGTCCAGCCTGGTGCCCCGGCTGCTGATCGTCATGCACGACCTGGCGATGATCGTCGCCGTCTGGCTGGGGCTGCGCTGGCTGGCTGCGATGGCCGGTGCGCCGCCGGCGCCTTCGCTGGCGACCGAGCTGGTGGTGGCGGTGCTGACCCAGGGCGTGGTGCTGCAGCTGGTCGGCCTCTACCAGGGCCTGTGGCGATTCGCCAGCGTGCCCGACCTGGCCAACCTGGTGCGCGGCGCGCTGTTGGGCGTGCTGCTGATCGTCGCGATCCTGTTCCTGATCGGCCTCTTGCCCGACGTGCCGCGGCGCGTGCTGTTCCCGTACCCGGTGGCCCTGGTGGTGATGCTGGGGCTGCCACGCGTGCTTTACCGGCTGTGGAAGGACTACCGCCTGCGCACCACCAACGTCGACGCCAAGCGCGTACTGGTGCTGGGTGCCGGCCGCACCGCCGAGAACCTGCTGCGCGAGCTTGCCAGCGACGGCCGTTATTCGGCCGTCGGAATGCTCGACGACAACCCGGCGCTCAAGGGTGCCAAGGTGCGCGGCGTGCCGGTGCTGGGTTCGATCAGCCAGCTGCCCTACATCGCGCAGGAAACCGCGCCCAGCCTGCTGGTCATCGCGATGCCCTCGGCCAGTGCCAGCGAGATGCAGCGCGTGGTCGAACTCTGCGACGACACCGGCCTGCCGTTCCGCGCCGCGCCGCGCCTGACCGACGTACTGGCCGGCCGACCCCAGCGGCTTGAACTGGCCGAAGTTCGCATCGAGGACCTGCTGGGGCGCCCGCCGGTCGAGTTCGACCCGACGCTGGGCCTGGGTTCGGTGGCGGGAAAACGCGTTCTGGTGACCGGGGCCGGGGGATCGATCGGTTCGGAGCTGGCGCGCCAGTGCGCGGCCGCGGGCGCCGCCGAACTGATCGTCTTCGAACGCGCCGAACTGCCGCTGTGCGACATCACCGAAGAACTGGGCCGACGATTCCCCGGCGTACCGGTGCTGCCGATGCTTGCCGACTGCGGCGACCCGGTGGCCTGCGCCATCGCGCTGGCGGGCAAGGTCGACTATGTCTTCCACGCGGCGGCCTGCAAGCAGGTGCCGATGCTGGAAACCCAGACCCGCGAGGCCCTGCGCAACAACGTCGTCGCCTCGTCGGTGCTGGCGCGGGCCTGCCGGGACGCCGGCGTCGACAACTTCGTGCTCATCTCAACGGACAAGGCGATCTGTCCGGTGAACGTGCTGGGCGCCAGCAAACGTTTCGCTGAACTCGCCTGCCAGGCCGAGCTGCACGGCAGCGCGGTGCGCCTGTCGGTGGTGCGTTTTGGCAACGTGCTCGATTCGGCGGGCAGCGTGGTGCCCCTGTTCCGGCAGCAAATCGCCGCCGGTGGGCCGGTCACGGTCACCCATCCGGAGGTGACGCGTTATTTCATGACCATCCCCGAAGCCTGCCAGCTGATCCTGCACTCGGTCGGGCTGGCCAGCGAGAACGGCGCCGTTTATGCGCTGGACATGGGGCGGCCAGTGGCCATCCGCGAACTGGCCGAACAGATGATCCGCCTCAGCGGCAAACGACCCGGGATCGACATCGTGGTGAGTTACATTGGCCTTCGCCCGGGCGAGAAGCTGCACGAAATCCTTTTCCACCCGCAGGAGCGCTACCAGCGCACCCTGCATCCGCGCATCCTGCAGGCCAAGCCGCGTGACATCGCCGGCGACCACCTGCACCAGCTTCTGGCGCGCCTGGACGCGCTGTTGGCCGACCCGGGCGCCAATGCGGCGCTGGCCGGGCTGCTGCGCGAAGCCGTGCCGGAATACCGGCCCGACGCCCTCCAGGGCGACGACCCGTATCCGGCGGACCTCAAACCCGACTGACGAGAACCGAATGACTACCCGAATCTCAAAGGCCGTTTTCCCGATCGCGGGCCTGGGCACGCGCTTCCTTCCCGCCACCAAGACCGTGCCCAAGGAAATGCTGCCGGTGGTGGACAAGCCGCTGATCCAGTACGCGGTGGACGAGGCGATCGAAGCCGGCTGCGACACGCTGGTGTTCGTCACCAACCGCTACAAGCACTCGGTGGCCGACTACTTCGACAAGGCCTACGAGCTCGAGCACAAGCTCGAAAAGAAGGGCAAGTCCGAACTGCTGTCCCTGATCCGCGACGTCCTGCCCCGGCATGTCCGCGCCGTCTTCGTCACCCAGGCCGAAGCGCTGGGCCTGGGCCATGCCGTGCTTTGCGCCGAGCCCGTGGTCGGCAATGAACCCTTCGCCGTGGTGCTGCCCGACGACCTGATCTGGAACAAGGGTCCCGGCGCGCTCAGGCAGATGGCCGACCTGGCCGAAGCCGAAAACGCCAGCGTGATCGCGGTGCAGGACGTGCCGCGCGAACAGACCGGCAGCTACGGCATCGTCGCGACCCGGGATTTCAGCGGAAGTTTCGGCGAGATCGAGGCCATCGTGGAAAAGCCCCGGCCCGAGGACGCGCCCAGCACCCTGGCCGTGGTCGGCCGCTACGTGCTCGACGGCGGCATTTTCGACCTGCTGCGAAAGACCCGGCCCGGCGCCGGTGGCGAGATCCAGCTGACCGATGCCATCGCCACGATGATGGCGAACAAGCGCACGCTGGCCTACCGGTTCCAGGGCCGTCGCTTCGACTGTGGCAGCCGCATCGGCCTGGTCGAGGCCACCATCGAGTTCGCGCTCGACCACGAAGACCTGGCCGAGCCTGCGCGCGAGTACATGCGCGCCGCGCTGGCGCGCTGAGCGCCGGCCGGGGCCGCGTGCACGCCGACAGCTTCTACCGCGCCCGTTGCCCGGCGCCGGCTGCACGTGCGCCGCTGGCCGGGCGGCACGAGGTACACACCTGCATCGTCGGCGGTGGTTTCGCCGGCCTGAACACCGCGCTTGGCCTGGCCGAGCGCGGCGGGCACGACGTCGTGCTGCTCGAGGCCCGGGAAATCGGCCACGGCGCCTCGGGCCGCAACGGTGGATTTGTTTTCGGCGGCTTTTCGCGCGGCGAAGGCGAGCTGCTGGCGGAACTCGGCCCGCAGCGGGCGCAGGCGCTGTACCAGGGCACGGTGGACGCCGTCGAACTGATCCGCCGGCGCATCGCGCAGCACGACATCCGCTGCGACGCCACCGACGCCGGGGTGATCTGGGCGAACTGGTTCCGCGACCCGGCCGCGCTGCGTGCGCGCCAGCGCCTGCTGGCCGAAAGCTTCGGGGTGGAGTGGCAGTGGCTGGACCGCACCGAGATGGCGCACCGCATCGCCAGCGATCGTTATTCCGAAGGCCTGTACGAAGCCAACGCCCTGCATTTCGACCCGCTGGCCTATGCGCGCGGGCTGGCCGACGCGGCGGCGCAGCAGGGCGTGCGCTTGCATGAATCGAGCCCGGCACTGGCGCTTGACCGGGACGGCAGCGGCTGGCGCGTGCGCACGCCCGACGGCGAGGTTTTCGCCCGGCACGTGGTGCTGGCCTGTGGCGGCTACTTGGCTGGCCTGCGCCGCGACGTGGACGCCGGGGTTATGCCGATCGCGACCTACGTGATGGTCACCGAGCCGCTGGGCCCGCGCCTGGACGAGGTGCTGCGCACGCGCGCGGCGATCTACGACAGCCGTTTCGCCTTCGATTATTACCGGCCGCTGCCCGACACCCGCCTGCTGTGGGGCGGCCGCATCTCGGTCCTGGACCGGTCGCCCGACGCCGTGCGCCGGCTGCTGCGCCGCGACATGCTGCGGGTTTTCCCGCAACTGCATGACCTGCGCATCGAACGCGCCTGGTCGGGCCTGATGAGCTACGCCCGCCACCAGATGCCGCAGGTGGGCAAGGTGGAAGATGGCCTGTGGCTGGCCCAGGCCTTCGGTGGCCACGGCGTGGCGCCCACGACCTTTGCCGGCGAGCTGCTGGCCTCGGCGATCGCGCACGGCGACCCGCGCTGGCGTGAACTGGCGGACTACGGCCTGGTGTCGGCGCTCAAGCCGGCCGGATTCGCCGGCGCCCAGCTAAGCTACTGGTGGTACCAGGCCCGGGACGCCTGGAAGGACTGGCGGGAATCACGATGAGCGATCAAGCGCAGGCCCCCGGGCTGATCAGCTGGGCCGATTTCGAGAAGGTGGTGCTGTGCGCGGGCACGGTGCTGCGGGTCGAGGATTTCCCCGAAGCGCGCAAGCCGGCCTGGAAACTCTGGGTGGATTTCGGTCCGCACGGCGTGCGCAAGACCAGCGCCCAGGTCAAGACCCTCTACACCGCCGACGACCTGGTCGGCCGGCAGATCGTCGGGGTCATCAACTTCCCGCCCAAACAGGTCGGCCCGGTGCGCTCGGAATTCCTGCTCACCGGCTTCCCCACCGAAGAAGGCGTCGTCATCACCACCCTCGAACGCCCGGTCCCCAACGGCACCCGGATGGCATAGTTCGTTTCTGTACGCGGATCAAGGCGGATGCACGCGGATAGGAGCGGATAAAGCTCTTATCCAAATTGCATTGGCTCTATCAGCCTTTATCCGCGTGCATCCGCCCTGATCCGCGTTCCAAACCGAACCCCTGGTTCCCCAGGGGTCCGGCTGACGACGTGGTTCAAAGGGCTTCGAAGATGCCCGCGGCGCCCATGCCG
>CAZXTV010000093.1:0-7181 GCA_964643705.1 uncultured Arenimonas sp.
CGCCTGGCGCCAGCGCCTTTCGGCCTGGCTGGCCTTCGGCGAACGCCTGGTCCAGGTCGTGGCCGTGCTGCTGGGCCTGGGCGTGCTGCTGGTGGTCGGCAACACCGTGCGGCTCGACATTGGCGCCCGCAGCGAGGAAATCGCGGTCCTGCAGCACCTGGGTGCCACCGATGCCTTCGTCCGCCGCCCCTTCCTGTACCTGGGCGCCTGGTATGGCCTGGGCGCGGGCGCGCTGGCCGGCGCGCTGCTGGTCGTGGCGGGCCTGCTGCTTCAGGGCCGGCTGTCGGCCCTGGTGGCCAGCTATGGCAGCCAGTTCGACCTTGCCGGCCCCGGCTGGCGGGGCAGCCTGGCCCTGCTTGCGGGCTCGGCCCTGATGGGGTGGCTGGGCGCATGGCTCGCAACCGGGCATCATCTACGTCGGACCCGTCCGGTGGACGTGTGACATGAGCAATCCCAGCTTCCGCAGTTTCGACACCACCTCGCCGCGCATCATGGTCGTGGACGGCTCCAAGGTCGTGCGCAAGATGATCGAGGGCGTCCTGCGCCAGCAGCTGCCGGGCATGGAGTTCGTCGGCTGCGAAACCGGCGAGGAGGCCAAGGCCGCCCTGCAGGCCGGCGCGGTGAACCTGGTCACCATGGCCCTGCGCCTGCCGGACATGGACGGCCTGGACCTGGCCCGCTACCTGCGCGAGCACACGCCGCAGGCCTACATCCCGATCATCGTGGTTTCCGGCGACGTGCAGGAGCGGCTGGAAAGCCGCTCGATCAGCGACGACGTCACCGACTATTTCGACAAGTCGCTGGGGTTCAACGCCCTGGCGGCTTTCATCAAGGGTTACGTGGCGCCCGAATCCGAGGCCGGCGGCGAAGTGCTGTACGTCGAGGACAGCCGCGTGGTGGCCATGGCGACCCGGCGCATGCTGGAAAAACACGGACTCACCGTCACCCACGCCACGGGCGTCGAGGACGCCATCGCCCACCTGGAAACCGCCCGCGCCCAGGGCAGGGTGCCGGGGCCGGACGTCGTGCTGACCGACGTCTACCTCAAGGGCGAGCTGACCGGCAAGGACCTGCTCAAGTCCATCCGCGGCCACTACGGTTACGTGAAGGGCCTGCTGCCCGTGCTGGTGATGACCGGCGACGCCAACCCCGCCAACCAGAGCGACCTGCTGCGCGCCGGCGCCAACGACCTGGTGCAAAAGCCAATCGAAGAACGCCTGCTGGTGACCAAGCTGCTGTTCCAGCTGCGGGTCGGCCGGCTGCTGCGGGCCAAGCTCGGCAAGTAGGTGGCCGGCGACCGCGTCCGGCTCGAGCCGGGCTGGAAGGCCCGGGTCGGCGATTATCTCCAGCGCCCCGAAATGCAGGAACTATCCGCGTTCCTGCGTAGGGAAAAGGCGGCCGGCAAGCACATCTTCCCGCCCGGCCCGCGGATTTTTTCCGCCCTCGAGGCCACGCCCTTCGACCAGGTGAAGGTGGTGGTGCTGGGCCAGGACCCCTACCACGGCGCCGGCCAGGCGCATGGCCTGTGTTTTTCTGTTCTGCCGGGCGTGCCGGTGCCGCCTTCGCTGGCCAACATCTACAAGGAAATCCAGGCCGACCAGGGCCATGTCCCGCCCGACCACGGCTGCCTGCTGCCCTGGGCCCGGCAGGGCGTGCTGCTGCTCAACGCCGTGCTGACGGTCGAAGAAGGCCGGGCCGGCTCGCACCAGGGCAAGGGCTGGGAAGGTTTCACCGACGCCATCGTCCAGGCCCTGGACCGGGAGAAGGAGGGGCTGGTGTTCATGCTCTGGGGCGCCTACGCCCAGGCCAAGGGCAAGCTGCTCCAGGGCCGGCACTGCGTGCTGCGGGCCCCGCACCCTTCGCCGCTGTCGGCCCACCGGGGTTTCCTGGGCTGCGGCCACTTCAGCAAGGCCAACCGCTGGCTGCAGGGTGGGGGCAAGGCGCCGGTGGACTGGTCGCTGCCGCCGCGGGCGGCCGTGGAGGCCCTGCTGGCGGCGGAAGCGCCGCGGACGCCGGACGGCCCTTGAACCCGGATCAGGCGACCCCAGATCAGCTGAACGGCCAGGGGAGAGGTCGTTCCATGAATGGAACGGACAGGGAACTTTGTGCCTCTTTAGCACTCCCAATGCCTGAGTGCTAAACTCCGACCCATGAAAGAGGATCGCATGACCACCACGGCCCTTATCGCAAACAACCTGCCGATTCCCAGCGCGCTGGGTTCGCTCGATGCCTACATCGCCGCGGTCAACCGCGTGCCGGTGCTGACCGTCGAAGACGAACAGGCCCTGGCCCGCAGCTATCGCGACGAAGAAGACCTCGACGCCGCCAAGGCGCTTGTGATGTCGCACCTGCGCTTCGTCGTGCACGTGGCCCGGGGTTACCAGGGTTACGGCCTGGGCATGGGCGACCTGATCCAGGAAGGCAACATCGGCCTGATGAAGGCGGTCAAGCGTTTCGACCCCGACCAGGGCGTGCGCCTGGTGTCCTTCGCCGTGCACTGGGTGCGCGCCGAGATGCACGAATTCATCCTGCGCAACTGGCGCATCGTCAAGGTCGCCACGACCAAGGCGCAGCGCAAGCTGTTCTTCAACCTGCGCAAGTCCAAGAAGCGCCTGGGCTGGATGAACGACGCCGAGGTCACCGCGGTGGCCAAGGACCTCAACGTTTCCAAGCGCGAAGTGCTGGAAATGGAATCGCGCCTGTCCGGTCGCGACATCGGCTTCGATGCGCCCGACAACGGCGACGAGGACGGCCCGCCGTCCCCGGTGGCCTACCTGCGCGACGGCGGCGAAGATCCGGCCGCGGCCTACGAACGCGAGTCGCACGAAGACGACCAGCTCGAACTGCTGCGCGAAGGCCTGTCCGGCCTGGACCAGCGTTCGCGCGACATCCTCAAGCGCCGTTTCCTGGGCGAGCCCAAGGCCACGCTGCAGGAACTGGCCGACGAATACGGCGTCTCCGCCGAACGCATCCGCCAGGTCGAGGCCAACGCGCTCAAGAAGATGCGGGCTCTTTTCGCGGCCTGACGATGATCCGGGCGTGCCGCTGGTAGGTCCAGTACGACCAGGCCCAGTTGAGAAGCACGATCAGGCGATTGCGGAAGCCGATCAGGAAAAACAGGTGGGCGACCAGCCAGAACCACCAGGCCGGCAGGCCCGATAGTTTCAGGCGGCCGTAATGCACCACGGCCGCCATGCGGCCGATGGTCGCCAGGTTGCCGTAGTCCCGGTAGCGGAACGTCTTTCCGGGCACGCCGCGAAGGCGGTCGCGGATGACGCCGGCGGCATGGGCGCCCATTTGTTTGGCCGCAGGAGCCACGCCGGGCACCGGCTTGCCGTCCTGGGTGACGCTGGCCAAATCGCCGACCACGAAGACTTCCGGATGCTCCGGCAAGGACAGGTCCGCCGCCACCGGCACCCGTCCGGCCCGGTCGGTCGCCAGGCCAAGCTGCCTGCCCAGCGGCGAGGCCGCGACGCCCGCCGCCCACAGCACGGTACGGCTGCATAGCAAGCGTGCCCCCAGCTGCACGCCTTCCGCGCTGATGTCGGTGACCGCCTGGCCGGTATGCACCTGCACGCCAAGGCGCTGCAGCTGCTGGCGGGTTTTCTCCGAAAGGACCTCGGGCATCGCCGCCAGCACGCGCGGACCCGCTTCGACCAGGTGGATATGGGCGTCGCGGACGTCGGCGCGGCGGAACTCGCGCGGCAGGGTATGGCGTGCGATCTCGGCCAGCGTGCCGGCGAGTTCGACGCCGGTCGGGCCGCCGCCAATGACCACGAAATTGAGCCAGGCGGCGCGCCGCGTGGGGTCGTCCTCGCGTTCGGCGGCTTCGAAAGCGGACAACACGCGCGCGCGGATCGACAAGGCGTCGTCCAGGGTTTTCAGTCCCGGGGCGAATTGAGCCCAGTCGTCGTGGCCGAAGTAGGCGTGGGTGGAACCGGTGGCCACCAGCAGGTAGTCGTAGTGCAGCTGGCCGTGGGCCAGTTCGACGCGGCGGGTGTGCGTGTCGATCGCGCGGACCTCATCCAGGCGGACCGTGGCATTGGCCTGCTTGCGCAGGATGTGCCGCAGCGGCGCCGCGATGTCGGGCGCCGACAGGCCGGCCGTGGCCACCTGGTAGAGCAGGGGTTGGAACAGGTGGTGGTTGGTCCGGTCCACCAGCGTGATGCGGACCGGGGCTGACGCCAGCGCGCGCGTGGCCCACAAGCCACCAAAACCACCGCCAAGCACCACCACGTGCGGAAGGTTCACGGTGTCATCCGCCGGGCCGGCCTTGGGTTCCATGGCCCATGGTGACGGTGAAGGCCGGCTGCCGTCGAGGCCCGCGTGCGCCGGATCAGTCCGGATCCACCAGCAGCCCGCGCTCGCGGGCGATGCGCGCCAGTTCACCCGGGTGCCGCGCGCCGAGTTTTTCCATCAGGTTGGCGCGGTGCCGGTAGAGCGTCTTGTCGCTGATGCCCAGCGCGGCAGCGACCACCTTGGGCGGCAGGCCCGAAAGCAGGCCACGCAGGGTCTCGCGCTCGCGCTGGGTCAGCGCGGACGCTTCGCCGTCGGCCTTGGGCGATGCCAGGTCGGTACTGAGCACGCGCTCGCCGTTCATCACGCGGCGCAGGCCTTCGATCAACTCCTCGGCCGCGACCGCCTTGCTGAAATAACCGGCGGCGCCGCGTTCGAGCGCACGCACGACCAGGCCCGGGTCGTCGTGCATGCTCAGCACGACGCAGCGCATTTCGGGATGGGATTCGTGCAGCTGCAGCAGCAGCACCAGCCCGCTGGTTTCGCAGCCCAGGCTAAGGTCCACCAGCGCAAGCTCGGGTGCATGCTCACGCACCGCGGCCAGCGCTTCGCCTGGCGTGCCGGCCTCGGCCACCACTTCGAAACCATCGGCTTCCTCGAGCAGGCGGCGAAAGCCCTCGCGCACCATGGCGTGGTCGTCGATGAGCAGGATCCGTGGCATGGGTACAGTCTGGCAAAGCCTTCACGTGCAACGGCGAGAAAAATTCCCAACGGCGCCGCCAGCGCGTCGTTAAGCTAACGGCCGATGCCGGACGCAAACCTGAAACGCAACATGGTGCTGACGGTGCAGGCCTGGGCCTCGACGCGCCTGCGCTACCTGTTGGCCGGTGTGCTCGGGACCCTGCTGCTGGCGCTCATGCTGCACGGGATCGCGACGCTGGATTTTTACCACTGGGAGCTCGGCACCGGGCTGCTGTTCATCACACTTTGGTGTTTCCCGCGGCGATGGTGGCCCTGGGCGCTGGGCGCGGCGGTGGTTTCCCATCCCCATGCCGGCCCGGTGACCATGCTGGCCGAACCCCTGCTGGTGATGGCGGGCGTGGTCCTGCTGCAGGCCTGGGAGGTGCGGCCCGGCGCCGAGGTCAGCCTGCGGCGCATCGGCCGCATCCACGTGGTCGCCCTGCTGACCGCAGGCAGCATGGCCCTGGTGGAGGTGCTGGTGGCCCTGGGCGGCCCGGAATCCTGGCAGCCGGACCTGCACGAACTGGCCGGCGCGGCGCCTTTCGGCGACGGCAGCCGCGGATCGCTGCTGGGCAACCTGCTGCTGCGCCACTTCATGTGCGATTTCATCGGCATCCTGCTGCTGGCGCCCCTGGCCTATTGGGCCAGCGCGCCCTCGCCTCGGCATTCGCCGCCCTCGGTGGCGGTGCTGGTGCGCTCGATCTTCATCATGGGGCCGGTGGCCGGGCTTTACCTGTGGCTGGGCCTGGCCTTTCCCGGCTCGGAATTCGCCGAATTGTTCCGCCTGCTGCTGGTGGCCGCGGTAGTGGTTTTCACGCTCTGGCAGGGCTGGCGAGGGGCCGTGGCGGCGATGCTGCTGATCAGCGCCGCGGTGGCCCTGGAAGAAGCCCTGGGCAATCCACGCATGAGTCCGATCGTCACCCAGGCCTACGTCGGCGTGGTCGGCGCGCTGACCCTGCTGTTCGGCGCCTCGGTGGATGACTTCCGGCGCCAGTCTGCCGACCTGGTGCGGGCGCGGCGGCAGGAACATCACCTGCTCGACGAACTGCAGGTCGCCGCCCTGCGCAACCTGCAGCTCGAGGAAAGCGAGCGCCAGCGCCTGGCCCGGGAACTGCACGACGAATTCGGCCAGAACCTTGCCGCGCTGCAGACCCACCTGAAGCTGGCGATGCCGCACCTGGCCAGCGCGGGACGGCCGGGCATGGCCGACCTGCTGCTGGAAATCACCCGAACCATGCAGCGCAACGTCGGCCGCGTCCTGGCCGACCTGCGCCCGGCGGGCCTGGAGCAGCTGGGCCTGTTCGGCGCCGTCGACCGCGGCAGCGTGCGGCGCCTGGCCCAGGACGCGGGCCTGCAGATGGACGTGCGGCTGGAAGGGGATGCCCGCCTGCTGGCCCAGCTCGACGGAACCCACGCAACGGCCATCTACCGCATGGCCCAGGAGGCGGTGACCAACATCGTCCGCCACGCCGACGCCCGCCGCTGCCAGCTGACCCTGCGGATCAGCCGCCGGCGGCGCGCGCTGTGGGTGTTCCTGGACATCCGCGACGACGGACTGGGCCGGCTCGACCGGCTGTTGCCGGGCAATGGCATCACCGGCATGCGCGACCGTGTCCTGGCGCTCAACGGGGCGCTGTACCTGCACCAGCTGTCGCCGGGCCTGCGCCTGCACCTGATGGTCCGCCAGGAAGACGGCGCCCCCAGCACCGGACGCTGATTTCAGTACAGATCGGTGGGATCCACGTCCAGGGACCAGCGCACGCGCCGCGCCGACTTCATCGCCCGCAGCGCAGGCAGCCAGTCGCGAAGCGCGGCATGCAGGGCCTGGCGCTGGCTGGCGTCGACCAGCAGCTGCCCGCGCGCCATGCCGGCGCGGCGCGCCATGGGGGCAGGCATCGGGCCGTTGGCGTGCACGCCCTCGCGGGCCTCGAAGGCGGCGTGGGCTTCGTGCAGGAAACCCTGCACCTCGGCCTCGGTGCCGGCTTCGGCGCGCAGCAGGGCCAGGTGGGCGTAAGGCGGGAACGCCGCGGCCTCGCGTTCGGCCAGCTGCAGCGCGGCCACCGCGGGATAACCGCCATTGAGCAGGGTGCCCAGCAGCGGATGGTCGGGATGGTGGGTCTGCAGCACCACTTCGCCGGGCACTTGGGCGCGGCCAGCGCGACCGGCCACCTGGATCAGCAATTGGGCGAGTTTTTCGCCGGCGC
>CAZXTV010000094.1:0-7071 GCA_964643705.1 uncultured Arenimonas sp.
ACCTGGCCGAACTGCAGGCGGGCCTGCGCGCGGTGCTCGACTGCGAGCAGTGGCTGCCGCCGGCGCTGCGCGACGCGGTGGCCAATGCGCCGTCCGAGCCCGGCGACCGCGAAACCGCCGCCAAGTTGGCCACCTTGAGCCCGCAGCAGTTCAAGGTGCTCACGCGGGTCGCCGAGGGCCGGCTCAACAAGCAGATCGCCGACGAACTGGGCATCCAGGAGCGCACGGTGAAGGCGCACATGAGCGCCATCTTCGAGAAACTCGGCGTGCGCAATCGCACCCAGGCCGGCGTGCTGCTGGGCAGCCTGTCGCTGGCCGATCCCGCGCGCGAAGCCTGATCAGTACCAGTAGGGGATGCGCCAGATCGGCGGCGCGTCGTTCTCGTCCGATTCGGGTTGGGGCGGCAGTGAAACCACCAGCTCATGCCTGCCGCGCGATTGCCCGGCCAGCGGGATCATGTAGACCAGGCCGCGCAGGTCGCGCGTCGCGTCGCTGTAGAACTCGGGGCGTTGTGCCAGCGGTTCGCCATCGAGCGTTACCGCGAAGCCCCGGGCCAGGCAGTCCAACGTGGCCTGGGCGCGCAGCTGCCGCCCGTCATAGCCGCTGGGCTTGTTCTTCGGTTCCGGGCAGCCCTCGAGCAGGCGTTCATGCTGCAGGGGCACGAAGGGCACCACCAGTGGCAGGTAGCGCCCGCTGGCCTGCATGTCCGGAATGAAGGCGTGGCCGGGCGAGCGGTCGGTTTCGTGCTGGCTGGCGTAATGCAGGTGCTGGACCGTTTGCGGCAGGTTGGCTTCCAGTCGCGGGAAGCGACCGTACTGCCCCCAGCCCAGTTCCTCGTTGAACAGCGCCAGCGCCGACATGCTGACCAGGATGCCCGCGGTGATCACGCCCCCGACGATCCAGTTGCCGCGACGGTCGCCGATGCTGGTGGTGTAGAGCGTGACCAGCGTGGACGACTCCCGGCCCATGCCGGTCAGCGAATACACGGCCAGCATCGACTCGACCACGCGCCGCAGCCAGTGTCCACGGGGCAGGCGGTGGCCCAAGACCCGGTCCACGACCATCGCAAGCAGCCACGGAAGCAGCAGCAGGCCCAGGGCGGCCAGTATCCAGGTGCTGGCGTAAGCGGCGGTACCGGTAACGGCGGCCATCAGCAGCGCCAGCAGCATCAGCAGCGACACCACGATCGTGAGCGTCACCATCATCCGCGCCAGGCCGATGCCCAGGCCGAACACGATGGTGGCCCGGTTGTCGGCCTGCTCGACCTGGGCCGCCATGGGCTTCCAGCGGTCCATGATCCAGTCGCGCATGATCGGACCGTCGCGCAGCTTCTCCGGCTTCAGTCCGCCGGGAAACACCGAGTCCATTCCGACCAGCGCCACCCAATACGCGCGCAGCAGCAGGTGCAGCACGAAGGCCACCGTCAGCACCACCACGCCGCACATCAGGTAGATCATCGACAGGCCGGCGACCTGCCGCCAGAAATCGTCGAGCCGCGGCGAGATGTAGCTGGCCCAGCCCGGCACCCAGGTCGCCAGCTGGACCAGGGCGAACACGGTCGCGCCCGACAGCAGCAGCTCCACCTCCCAGGTCGGGGTGGTGCGCTTGGGCAGGGTCAGTCGGGTGTTTTCGTCGGGGCTCGATGTTGGCATGTCGGTTCGCGCGCGAATGTGGTCGATAGCCTGTCAGACACTCCCAGGGCCGACAAGCTGACAGTGCTAGCATCGCGCCGCCGGGCCGGCGGCCTTCGTGGAGTGCGACGGATGTGGGTTTCTCGAGCAGGGCGGGCGCTCGCATGCGGGGTCGGGGCCGTCTGGGCCAGTCCGCTGAGCGGGCTTGCCCTGGTCGCGGGGCTGGTCGCGCTGCCGTTTGGCGCGCGCCTGCGTTTCTCCGACGCGGCTCTGGTCTTTCACCACTTCCCCTGGGGCCCGGGCGGCGCGCTGGCCCTGGGCAACGTGGTGCTGCACACGGGACGGTCGCTGGATTCGACGGTGCGGACTTATGCGGCGGTGGCCCAGGGCCAGGAAGGCCCGCGGGTGCGCCTGGGCGACCACGAGCGGGCGCACGTCTACCAGGCCATGGCGCTGGGGCCGTTGTTCCTGCCGCTGTATCTGGTCTGCGGCGGCATCAGCCATCGCAACCGTTTCGAGCAGGCGGCTGACCGCTATGCCCAGACCGGCCGGGGCTGGTGGCCCTGGCCGCGTCCGGCGGGCCTCTGAGCGGTTCCCAACCCCGTCGCCGGCGCACTGGTAAACTCCCTTCACGCCCCAAACACCAAGGTGCCGCCATGCAGGCCCTCGATTTCCCCGGTTGCCGGGAGCTGTTCGCGATGATCGACCGCGCGGTTTCCAGCGACTGCCAGCACGAAACCACCGACTGCATCCGCAACGGCCTGGCCGAACTGATCCGCACCCGCGCCGTGCAGATGCCGCCCTGCGTGCTCGAGCCGGTCGCCGACCATTACGCCCGCCGTGAGCTCTACCGCTGCGAGAAGTCCGGCTACAGCGTGGTCGCGATGACCTGGGGCCCCGGACAGGGCACGCCGGTACACGACCACTCCGGCGTCTGGTGCGTGGAAGGCGTCTGGCAGGGGCAGCTTGAGATCACCCAGTACCAGCTGCGCGAACAGGACGGCGACCGCGTGCGTTTCGAGCCGGTCGGCACGCAGATCGCCGGCGTCGGTTCCGCCGGCAGCCTGATCCCGCCGCACGAATACCATGCGATCCGCAATCCCAGCGCCGACGCGGTGGCGATTTCGCTGCACATCTACAAGCAGGCGCTGACCTGCTGTTCGATGTTCCAGCCCGAGGCCGACGGCTGGTACCGCAAGGCACCGCGCAAGCTGGACCTGGACGAAGCCGCCTAGGCCAGCCCGCGCTGGGCTATAATCGCGCCGCCCACGTGCCGGTGTGGCGGAATGGTAGACGCGGGGGACTCAAAATCCCTTGCCAGCGATGGCGTGTAGGTTCGAGTCCTATCACCGGTACCAGCAACCCGCTTCGGCGGGTTTCTTTTTTTGGACACTGGCTTTCGAATTTTGAACGCGGATCAGAGCGGATGGCACGAATAAGAGCGGATCAAGCCTTTCCAATCAAGCTGCTTTATCTGCCTTTATCCGTGCCATCCGCTCTGATCCGCGCCCAATAACGGACTGTCATAGCCGACCCAGGAACCCGCCAATGGCCGGACCGAAGCGCTCGATGTCGACCAGGAACGCGTCGTGGCCCTGCGGGGATTCCAGGGCCAGGAACTCTGATTCGGCGCCGCCGGCGCGCAGGCCGTCGGCGACCTGTTCCTGCTGCTGAAGCGGGAACAGGATGTCGGTGTGCACGCCGATGGCCAGCGCACGTTCTAGCCGGATGCCGGCCAGCGCCTTCATCACGTCGCCGCCGCCGTATTCGGCCGCGTCGAACCAGTCCATCGACCGGCTCAGGTAGAGATAACAGTTCGGGTCGAAGGTGCGTACGAAGCGGCGGGCATGGCCCTCGAGGTAACGTTCGACCTCGAATTCCAGGCCGAAGGGGTCGTCTTCCCGGCATTCGCTGTCCAGGCGCACGCGGCCGAAGCGGCCGTCCCACTCCATCGCCGAACGATAGGTCACCACGCCCAGCTTGCGGGCGATGCGCATGCCGTTTTCGGGGTAGGCGTGGTCGTCGTAGTGGCCCTGGTTCCAGTTCGGGTCGAGGCGGATGGCTTCGCGCTGCAGCGAACGGATGGCGATCGAGAAGGGCAGGGCGCGGGCGCTGCCGGAAACGTTGATGTGCGAACGGGCGATGTCGGGGAACTGCAGCAGCAGCGCCAATGCGCTCATGCCGCCCATGGAATTGCCGATGACGCAGGCCAGCCGTCCGATGCCCAGCGCCTGCAGCAGGTGGTGGGCGGCGCGGGCGCCATCTTCGATCGACAGGTCCGGGAAATCCAGGCGGTAGGGCTGGCCCGTGCCCGGGTTCAGCGACGCCGCGCCGGTGCTGCCCTTGCAGCTGCCCAGCGGATTGACGCAGACGACGAACCAGCGCCCGGTGTCGATGGGCTTGCCCGGGCCGAGCATGGCTTCCCACCAGCCCGGTTCCGGGTTGCCTTCATGCGAGGCGGCGTGGGCGTTGGGCGACAGGCCCGGCAGGACCAGGATCGCGTTGTCGCGCGCGGGCGAGAGTTCGCCCCAGGTTTCGTAGGCCAGCACGGCGCCTTCAAGCGTGCCGCCGCGCTTGAACGGGAAGGGTCCGGGCAGTTCGACGAAACGGGTGGCCGGTGGGATCGATTCGCTCATCGCACCACTTTAGCAACCACCAGCGTGGCCTTGGCGCCGTCGGTCACGTCCAGTTCGATGGCGTCGGCTTCCAGGTCGCCCGGGCTTGCGCCGGCGTCGCCGGAGCGCGAGATGCGCGCCATCAGCAGCACGCGGACCTGCGCGGAGAGTTTTTGCGCCGGCATCAGGCCGTCGGCATCGGACAAGGCCACGGTGACCGGGAAGGCTTCGGCGGGCAGGCGCTTCACCGCCACCGGCAGGCCACCCTCGAGCGTGCGCGCGAAGACATACAGGGTGTCGCCCGGCGCCAGCTGGTCGGCCAGGGCGGGGTCGAGCTGCACGGTGACCGCCAGGCTGGGTCCCGCGATGGCCTCGGGTGCGGGATCCAGCGGCGGCAGGCCCGCCTGCTCGCGCGCGGTGTCCAGCTGCGGCCGCAGCGCCTTGGCGGTGCTGGCGTCCACCAGCGGCAGCAGGCGGCCCCAGGTATCCGCCGCTTCGGCCGCTTCGCCGGCCTGCAGCTGCTGGGCGCCCAGGTAGAACAGCGCCCGCTGGTGGTCCGGGCGCAGCTGCACCGCACGTTCGAGCAGCGCGACGGCGTCGGCGGGGAAACGGCCATCGGTCGCGGCGCGCATGCGGGCGTCGGCCAGTTCGACCATCAGGTCGGGTTCTTCGGGAAGCAGGGCCTGGGCCTTGCCGAAGGCCTCGGCCGCCGCGGGCCAGTTTTCCTGGGCGGCGTGGCTGCGGCCCAGCAGCACCCAGCCTTCGACGCTGCCCGGTTCGTCGGCCAGGCGGCGTTCGAGCTGCACGATGGCTTCTTCCAGGGTTTCCGGCGCCTTCACCTGGGCCGGGTCGAGTGCATCGGGCGAACCCAGCAGCGCGTACAGGCCGGCGGTGCCCACGCCCAGGGCCAGCGCCAGCGCCAGGGCACTGCGGCGCGCGCCGGTCCAGAGCGGACCCAGGGCCAGGGCCACCAGCACCAGCACGATGGCCAGGGAGGCCAGCAGGAAAACCGTCATCGTCACCACTCCTGGCCGTCGTCGGGGTTGGTTTTCACGGGCGCCTGGCCGGACCGGCGCCGCACCACCACGACCACCACGATCGCGCCGCCCAGCAGCAGTGCGCCGGGGCCGAACCACAGCAGCCAGGTGGCCGGGCGCACCGGCGGGTTGTAGAGCACGAAATCGCTGTAGCGCGCGACCAGGTAATCCTTGATCTCGTCGTCGGTCTTGCCCTCGCGCATCAGTTCCAGCACCTGCAGGCGCAGGTCCCCGGCGATCTCGGCGTTGGAGTCGGCCAGGGACTGGTTCTGGCACATCACGCAGCGCAGCTCCGCCGACAGGTCGCGGAAGCGCGCTTCTTCGGCCGCGTCGCGGAACTCGATGGGTTCGAAGGCGGCGGCGCCAAACGACAGCACCAGCAGCAGGCCCAGCAGCCAGGCCCTCATTCCAGCGACTCCAGCACCGGCAGCAGCTGCGTCTGCACCACCTCGGGCGTCAGCGGGCCGACGAACTTCCAGCGGATGAAACCCTGGGCATCGACCAGGAAGGATTCGGGCGCACCGTAGATGCCCCAGTCGAGCGCGGCGCGGCCCTCGATGTCGGTGATCACCAGCGCGTAGGGGTTGCCGAACTGCTGCAGCCAGCGGCGGGCGTCGTCGGCTTCGTCCTTGTAGTCGTAGCCGATCACGCGGATGCGGCCGGACTCGGCCAGGTCGGTGATCACCGGGTGTTCGTCGCGGCAGGCCGGGCACCAGCTTCCCCAGACGTTGAGCAGGTAGGGTTCGCCCAGCAGGTCGTCGCGGGTGATGATACGTCCGGGCTCGTCGAGCACGGGCAGCGCGAAATCCGGCGCCATTTTGCCGATCAGCGGCGAAGGAATGGCGCTGGTGTCCTTGCCCGAGTTCATCATCACGCCCACGCCCAGCAGCAGGGCGAGCGCGGCGAAGGCCAGCAGCGGCAGCAGTCGTTTGATCATGCGGGTGCCCCGGCAGCGACCGGGCGGCGGAAGCGGCGGTCGAGCACCACCACGAAACCGCCGGCGGCCATGAACAGCGAACCCAGCCAGATCAGCCGGATCCAGGGTTTCACGTACAGGCGCAGCGCCCAGCCGCCGCTCTGGTCCAGCGGTTCGCCCAGAGCGACATACAGGTCGCGGCTGAGGCCGCCGTCGAGCGCGGCTTCGGTCATCACCTGGCCGCCGGCGAGATAGGCGCGCTTTTCCGGGTGCATGACCGCGACCTGGCGGCCATCGCGTGACACCACCACGGTGCCGCGGTCGGCGAGGTAGTTGGGGCCTTTCACCTTTTCCACGCCCTGGAAGGCGAAGTCGTAGCCGCGCAGTTCGAAGGTCTGGCCGGGCCGCGCCGCGACGTCACGTTCGATGCTGGTGGATTCGGTGATGAACACGCCCGCCACGAAGATGCCGACGCCGACGTGCGCCAGCAGCATGCCGGTCATCTCGGCGGTGAAACGCGCGCCCTTGCTGGTCGAACGCAGGCGCTGCCAGGCGAAACGCGCGGTGCCGGCGAGGACCCAGGTGGCACCGAGCAGGCCCAGGGCGGTCTTGGCCGTGCCGTAGGGCCAGGCAAAGAACACGATCACGCCCACCACCACGGCCAGCACGGCCCAGGGCGCCAGCCAGCGCACCGGCTGGGACAGATCCTCGCGCTGCCAGCGCACCAGCGGGCCGCACGGCAACAGGGCCACCAGCGGCGCCAGCAGCAGGATGAACAGCAGGCCGAAGTAGGGCGGCCCGACCGAGATCTTGCCCAGGTCCAGCGCCTCGGCCAGCAGCGGGTACAGCGTGCCCAGCAGGATCATCGCCGC
>CAZXTV010000095.1:0-7039 GCA_964643705.1 uncultured Arenimonas sp.
CGGGCGGGGTGATGCCCGTGCCCGACACCGGCAGCGGCAAGCACAGTTATTTCGCCAGGGCCTTCCTGAACGTGCTGCAGGACAACAACCGCCTGCTCGAGGGGCAGCGATTGTTCCAGGAAGTGGCCACCTCGCTGGCCCTGGGCGCCATGGACGCGCCGCTGGCGCAGATGCCCGAGTACGCGCCGATCCGCTACGCCGGCCACGAGAGCGGCGAGTTCTTCTTCATGCCCAAGGGCGCCGGTGCGGCCACCGGCCCCTGAGGCTGGCGGGCCGGCCCTGCTGCCCCTATAATCGCGGGCCCGGCGCCAGCCAAGGCGGCGTCGGGTCCGGAGAGGTGGCAGAGCGGTTGAATGTACCTGACTCGAAATCAGGCAGGCGTTTATAGCGCCTCGAGGGTTCGAATCCCTCCCTCTCCGCCAGTTTCAGCAAGAAGGGGCCCGAAAGGGCCCCTTTTTTGGCCACGGAGTCCGTCATGTCCGAAATCCAAGTCCCCGTTTCCTTCGGCGAACTGCTCGACAAGATCGCCATCCTGCAGATCAAGTCCGAGCGCATGTCCGACCCCGCCAAGCTGGCCAATGTGCGCGCCGAACTGTCCGCGCTCGAATCGACCTGGATGGCGCATCCCGCCGCCGGCAACGACATAGGCCGCCTCCGCGCCGGGCTCAAGGCCGTCAACGAGCGCCTGTGGGTGATCGAGGACGAGATCCGGCTCAAGGAAAAGGCCCAGGCCTTCGACGAGGAATTCATCCGCCTGGCCCGCGCCGTCTATTTCGAGAACGACGAGCGCGCGCGCATCAAGAAGGACATCAACCACGCCCTGGGCTCGGCCTACGTCGAGGAAAAGTCCTACCAGGACTACCGTTCGGGACCGACTCCCTGAGTCAGGTGCCGGTTTCGGCCCGGAAAGCCTCGAAGCGGGCGACCACCTCGTCCACCTGCACCAGGTCCATCACGCCGGGGAATTCCACGCGTTTGCCCCAGGGCAGGGCGCTGGCGGGCCTGCCGAGGAATTGGCGGGCCGCGGCGTCGTAATGGTTCACCGTCCAGCGCCGGTCCGAATACGGGCCCGAACGTTCGGCGTCGGTGCAGGCATGCAGGCCCAGTACCGCCGTGCCCATGGCATTGGCCATGTGCGCCGGCCCCGAATCGGGGGTCAGCACCAGCCGCGCGCGGCCGAGCAGGGCCAGCAGCTGCTTGAGCGTGTCCTTGCCCACCAGGTCCAGCGCCGGCGACTGCATCGTCGCCAGGATGGCGTCGGCGGTTTCGCGTTCGAGCGCGCTGCGTCCGCCGCACAGGGCGACCCGCCAGCCCTTCGAGGCCGCGTGATCGGCTACCGCGGCGTAGCGTTCCGGTCGCCAGTTGCGCAGCACGTGGCTTGAACAGGGCGATACCAGCAGGGTCGGCGTATCGCCAGGCAGCTGTTCGGCGGCCCAGCGGTGGGCGTCGTCGGGAACCGGCAACTGCCACTGCACCGGTCCCGGCGTCACGCCCAGCGGCAGCAGGAACCGTCGGAAAGCGTCCTGCACGTGGTGGCCGCCGGGCGGAATGCGTTCATTGATGAACAGGCCGTGGCCTTCCTTGCTGCGCGCGCGATCGAAGCCGATGCGGCGGCGGGCGCGGATGGCGGTGGATGCCAGGCCGGCGCGAAGGGCCAGCTGCATGTTCAGCAGCACGTCGAAGCGGCGTCCGGCGAGGCGGGCGCGCAGGTCCCGCCAGGCCGCCAGCCCGGCCTTCTTGTCGAAAACCACGAACTCGACGCCGTCCAGGCCGTCGAGCAGCTTCGCCTCGCCCCTGCCGATCACCCAGGTGATGGCGGCGCCTGGGAACGCGCGCTGCAGGTCGCGGACCACGGCCGCGGCGTGCACGGCGTCGCCCAGCGCCGACAGGCGCAGCAGGCAGATCGAACGCGGCGCGGGCTTCACGGGCATTGGTTAGACTGCAGGGATGGGAAACACCACCGCCATCGCCGCGACCAGGCAGCCGATCCGCGACGCGCGAGGGGAGGGGGCGATTGTGTTCGACGCCGCGCGATGGCCGCAAGCCGCGGCCGCCGCGCTAGAGCCCGGCCATTGGGATCCCGCCGCCACGCCGGTCGCCGCCGGTGGTCGCGGCGCCGCCTGGTTCGTCGAAGGGGCTTTTGGCCGCGGCGTGCTTCGGCGCTACCGCCGTGGTGGCCTGGCCGCACGCGCCAGTCGCGACACCTACCTGTGGTTGGGCGAGGACCGCGTGCGCAGCTTCGCCGAATTCCGCCTGCTGGCCGCGCTGCATGCCAGGGGCCTGCGGGTGCCGGCACCGCTGCTGGCCGGTTACTGGCGCCGGGGCCTGGGCTACCGGGCGGCGATCGTGGTCGAACGCATCGACGGCGCCACGCCGCTTGCCGACTTCATCCACCAGCCTGCAGCCCCGGCCTGGGAAAGCGCCGGCCGCGCGATCGCGGACCTGCACGCCGCCGGCGTCGACCACGCCGACCTCAACGCCCACAACGTAATGCTCGACGCCGACGGCCTGGCCTGGATGATCGACTTCGACCGCAGCCGCATCCGCCCCGCGTCCGCCGGCTGGCGGGAAGCCAATCTCGCCCGCCTGTCGCGTTCCCTGGCCAAGCTGGCCGGCCCGGGGCGCGAAGACTGGCGCGAGGGATTCGCGCGCCTGCGGCAGGCTTACCAGCAGACCATGGGGTATGCGCGATGAGTTGGACGCTGCGATTCCTGGGCGTGGGCAATTCCCAGTCGGCGGTCAGGCTGGGCTCGTCTTCGGCGGTGATCGAACGCGACGGCGAGCCGCTGCTGATGATCGACTGCGGGCAGGAAGCCCTGACGGCCTACGAAGGTGTCTACGGCGCCTTGCCCGACGCGCTGTTCATCACCCACGTGCACATGGACCACGTGGGCGGGCTGGAACGGCTGTTCTTCGCCACCTATTTCGACCCGGCCCGTCGCGGCAAGGTGCGGCTCTACGTACCGGTGGGCGTGCTGCCGCACCTGCAGGCGCGGCTGGCCGACTACCCGGGCGTGGTCGCGGAGGGCGACGCGAACTGGTGGGACGCCTTCCAGCTGGTGCCGGTCAGCCGCGGCTTCTGGCATGCCGGCCAGTGGTACGACGTTTTCCCCGTGCGCCACCACCTGCCCGACACGGCTTTCGCGCTGCGCCTGCCGGGTAGCCTGGTCTGGACCGGCGACACCCGTCCCATCCCGGAAATGCTGGCGAAATTCGCCGGCGCCGGCGAACTCGTCGCCCACGCGCTGCACGGCAATCCCTCGCACAGCGGCCTGGACGATCTCGAACGCGAATATCCGGCGGGCCTGCTGTCGCGTTGCGTGCTCTACCACTACGCCTCGCCGGCCGACGGCGCGGCGATGCGCGAACGCGGCCAACGGGTCGCGAATGCCGGCGACGTGCTGGCCCTGGCCGAGCCCTTGCCTTCGCCCGGCTTGCCGGAGGCCTCGTGAACGCCCTGGCCGTCGATGCCATGGCCCCGCGCGACTTGCTGGGTCGGCCGCTGCGCGACCTTCGCGTGTCGGTGATCGAAACCTGCAACTTCCGCTGCCCCTACTGCATGCCCGCCGACGCCACGCCGCCCGATGGCACGCTGGGTCGCGCCGGTCGCCTGGACTTCGATGAAATCGAAACCGCGGTGCGCGCCTTCGCCCGCCTGGGGGTCAGCAAGCTGCGCCTGACCGGCGGCGAACCGCTGCTACGCAAGGACCTGCCCGACCTGGTGGCGCGCCTGGCGCGGGTGCCGGGCATCACCGACCTGGCGCTGACCACCAATGGCGCGCTGCTTGCCGGCCAGGCGCGGGCGCTGCGCGAGGCCGGGCTGGGGCGGCTGACGGTCAGCCTGGACGCGCTGGAGCCGGCGCTGTTCCGTGAACTCACCGGCGGCCGCGGCGAGCTGGCCGAGGTGCTGGCCGGCATCGCCGCCGCCGAAGCCGCGGGCTTCGGATCGCTCAAGATCAACTGCGTGGTGCAGCGCGGCGTCAATCAATCGCAGGTGCTGGCGCTGGCCGGCCACTTCCGCGGCACCCCGCACGTGCTGCGTTTTATTGAATTCATGGACGTCGGCACCTGCAACCGCTGGCAGCCGGCGAACGTGGTGCCCTCGCGCGAACTGCGCGACACCATTGACGCACGCTGGCCGCTGCGGCCGCTGCGCGAGGCCTACCGGGGCGAAGTGGCCAACCGCCACGCCTACGTGGACGGCGCCGGCGAAGTGGGTTTCGTCAGCTCGGTCAGCGAACCCTTCTGCGGCGACTGCCACCGCGCACGCTTGTCGGCCGACGGGCAGCTGTTCACCTGCCTTTTCGCCGGCAAGGGCCTGCCGCTGCGCGAAGCGATCGCGGCCGGCGAAGACGGCCTGGCCCGGCATCTGCGCGAGGCCTGGCTGGTCCGCGCCGACCGCTACAGCGAACAGCGTGCGGCCCGGCCCGGCAAGGGCCGGCGCATCGAGATGTATTTCATAGGCGGCTGAGATGGCGAAGAAAAAACTCACGCACGTGGATGCGGCCGGCCGCCCGGCAATGGTCGATGTCTCCGGCAAGGTGGTGACGGCGCGCGAAGCCGTCGCCGAATGCCGGGTGCGCTTTCCGCCGGCGGTGGCCGCGGCGCTGCGCAAGGGCGGCATGAAAACCGCCAAGGGCGCGGTGATGGATACCGCGATCATCGCCGGCACCATGGCCGTCAAGCGCACGCACGAGCTGGTGCCGTTCTGCCACCCGCTGCCGATCGAAGGCTGCCGCTTCGACCTGGCCTGGCATTCGGATGCCGTGCTGCGCATCGAGTGCGCGGTGCGCACCACCCACCGCACCGGCGTGGAAATGGAGGCCCTGACCGGCGCCACCGTCGCCGCGCTGACGGTTTACGACATGTGCAAGGCGCTGTCGCACGCGATCGTCATCGGGCCAGCGAAGCTGCTGGCCAAACGTGGCGGCAAACGCGACGTGGGCAAGGTGCGGGCATGAGCGTGACGGTTCTCTATTTCGCCAGCCTGCGCGACGCCGCCGGCGTGGCCAGCGAAACCCTGCCGCTGCCGGCGTCACTTCCGGCGCTGTACGAAAACCTGCGCGAAAAACACGGATTCAGCCTGCCCGCGCAGCGCCTGCGCGTGGCCATGGACGGTGAGTTCGTCGACTGGGACGTGGCGCCGCGCGAGGGCGCCGAGATCGCTTTCATCCCGCCGGTGTCGGGCGGATGACCCGTTTTGCGCTCAGCGACGCCGCGTTCGACCCGGCGCCCTTGCGCCGGCGGCTGCAGTCGCCGCAGGCGGGCGCCTTCGCCAGCTTCGAAGGCTGGGTTCGCGACCACCATGCCGGCCGGGCCGTGCTGGGACTGCGCTACGAAGCCTATGCCGCCCTGGCCGAGGCCGAGGGCCTGCGCATCATCGCCGAGGCAACGCGTCGTTTCGACATCGCGGACGCGGCCTGCGTGCATCGCGTGGGCGACCTGGCCCCGGGAGAAATGGCGGTCTGGGTCGGCGTCAGCGCCGCCCACCGCGGCCCCGCCTTCGACGCCTGCCGCTGGATCCTCGACGAGGTCAAAGCACGTGTCCCCATCTGGAAACACGAACGCTACGCCGATGGCGAGGCCACCTGGCTGCATCCGTAGGCTTAAGGGGTGGCGGCCCCGCCTGCGATTCCCGGCACCCGCGTCATCCAATACCGTTGCTGCCTTCCGGCCCTGGCGGAGTTTTCGGACTAGCGTCGCGGGAGGCCGACGGGGCCACCATTGAAGCAAACGGCGCGCCGGACTTGCTGGCCGGGCGCGCCGTTGGATTTGGCGGAGAGAGGGGGATTCGAACCCCCGAAGCGCGGTTTAGACGCTTACACACTTTCCAGGCGTGCTCCTTCAACCACTCGGACACCTCTCCGCAGAGGTAACTGGCTGAATCAAGCCGGAAATGATACCCGCCGCCGGGGCTGGCCACAAGCACGGCGTCAGCCCGCTGGCCGGGGGGCAGGGGGGTTGGCACAATGGCGGCGTTGGCCCCGTCCCGCTGCCGAGCCCCGCATGTCCTATCTCGTCCTTGCCCGCAAATGGCGCCCCCGGCGCTTCTCCGAACTGGTGGGCCAGGAACACGTCGTGCGCGCGCTTTCCAACGCCCTGGAAACCGGGAAGGTGCACCACGCCTTCCTGTTCACCGGCACCCGCGGCGTCGGCAAGACCACCATCGCCCGCATCTTCGCCAAGTCGCTCAACTGCGAGCGCGGCAGCGGTGCCGAACCCTGCGGCGAGTGCGGTGCCTGCGTGGACATCGACGCCGGCCGCTACGTTGACCTGCTCGAGATCGACGCCGCCAGCCACACCGGCGTCGACAACATCCGCGAGCTGATCGACAACGCCCAGTACATGCCCTCGCGCGGCCGCACCAAGGTGTACCTGATCGACGAGGTGCACATGCTCTCGACGGCGGCGTTCAACGCGCTGCTCAAGACCCTCGAGGAGCCACCGGGCCACGTCAAGTTCCTGCTGGCCACCACCGACCCGGAAAAACTGCCGGTGACCGTGCTTTCGCGCTGCCTGCAGTTCAACCTGCGCCGGCTCGAACTGGGCCAGATCGCCGGGCAGATGCAGCGCATCCTGGAGGCCGAGGGCATCGCCTCCGAGCCTGGTGCCATCGAATTGCTGGCGCGCGCCGCCGACGGCAGCCTGCGTGACGGCCTGTCCCTGCTCGACCAGGCCATCGCCTACACCGGTGGCCAGCTGGGCGAAGCGGCGGTGATCGCCATGCTCGGCACCGTCGACCGCGGCCAGGTGGGCGCCCTGCTCGAGGCGCTGGGCGCCGGTGACGGCGCGGCATTGATGCAGCGCATCGAGGCGCTTGCGGCGTTTTCGCCGGATTTTGGCCACGTGCTCGAAGACCTGGCGGTGGCCCTGCATCGCATCCAGCTGCAGCAGCTGGTGCCCGGGGCCGCCGGCGAGGACCGGCCCGCGGCCTGGGCGGCGCTGGCGGACAGCCATTCGGCCGAGCTGGTGCAGCTCTGGTACCAGATGGCGGTCACCGGCCGCCGCGACCTGGGCCTGGCGCCCAGCCCGCGCACCG
>CAZXTV010000096.1:0-6938 GCA_964643705.1 uncultured Arenimonas sp.
CCTTCTCGCGCATGCCGTTGACGTCGTGGAACTCGGTGTAGGTCATGCCCGGGCACAGCGCGGTCACGAACACGCCGCGGGCCCGCGACTCCTGGTCCAGCGTTTCCGAAAAACGGATCAGCCAGGCCTTGCTGGCCCCGTAGAGCGTATGGCCGGCCGAGGACGGCACCAGCCCGGCCAGCGACGCCACGTTGAGGATCCGGCCGCGCCCGGCGGCTTCCATCGCGGGCAGGTAGAGGTGGGTCAGGTGTGCCACTGCCGTCATCAGGACCTGGATCGAATCGGCGTGGGTTTTCCAGTCCACGCTGAGGAAACGCCCGGGCACGCCGAAGCCGGCGTTGTTGACCAGCGTGTCCACGAAGATGCCCCGGGCCTGCGTTTGCGCGAACAGTGCCGCCGGCGCCGCCGGGTCGGCCAGGTCGGCCGCCAGCACCACGCAGGGCACCTGGGCGGACAGCTCCGCGGCCAGCGCTTCGAGCCGTTCGACCCGGCGCGCGGTCAGCACCAGCGGCTTGCCGCGGCGGGCATATTCGCGGGCGATGTCGGCGCCGATGCCGCTGGAGGCGCCGGTGACCAGGGCGTGGGGCAGGGATGTCGGCATGGGCGGGGCTCCGGATGGTTTCGCGCCATTATCACCCCGCCTGCGCGCTAATCGCCGGCATACGCCAAGGGCGAGGAACCACGGGGGTCGCATGATCATTGGCAAAGCACGGCTTGCGCGCGTGGCTGCGGCCGTCTTCGCCATGGCCCTGGGTTCGGCGGCGCAGTCCGTCGCCGGCGAGCTGCAGGTGCAGGTGATGGCCGACGGCGTGCCGCTCGAAGGCGCCGTGCTCAGCCTGCACGGCGGCGCCGGCCCGGTGGCCGGCCAGGCGGTGATGGACCAGCGCAACACCGCCTTCGAGCCCGGCGTGCTGGTGATCCAGGCGGGCACGGCGGTCAGCTTCCCCAACAGCGACACCGTGCGCCACCAGGTTTATTCCTTCTCGCCGGCCAAACCCTTCGAACTGCCGCTGTATTCGGGCACGCCGCCCGAGCCAGTGGTTTTCGCGCGGCCGGGTGTCGTGGTGGTCGGCTGCAACATCCACGACTGGATGATCGGCTGGATCGTCGTGCTCGATACCCCGCACCACGCGCGCAGCGGCGCCGATGGCTTCGCGCGCCTGCAGGTGCCCGCCGGCGAATACCGACTGCAGGCCTGGCATCCGCGGCTTGCCGGCGAACCCCTCGTACAGCCGGTGACGGTGCCCGGGCCGGAGGTTTCAGTGGTGCTGGAACTGGGCCCGCCACCGCCCGAGCGCCGCGGCAGCGACCGCCTGCGCGCGCTCCAGGACCGGCTGCGCAGCCTGCGCAAGGACGGCTGATGCAGCTGCGCCTGCACGGCCGCATCGTCGCCCTGCTGATAGGCCTCGTGCTTGCCGCGCAGCTGGCGACGTTCGCCGTGGTGCACCTGGCCACCGACCGCAGCGTGCGTGTCCAGCTTTCCGACGAACTGGCGGTCGGTGAACGGGTCTGGCGCCGGTTCCATGAAGCCCGCGGCGAACAACTGCTGGAAACCGCGTTGGTGCTGGCCGACGACTTCGGCCTGAAGGCGGCCGTCGCCAGCGGCGACCCGGCCACGGTCGAATCGGCGCTGCGCAACCACGCCAGCCGCGTCGGCGCCGATGCCGGCGTGCTGCTGGGGCCCGACGGCACCTGGCTGGCCGGGCTGCAGGACCAGTCGCCGGGCTGGCGCGGGCAATCGCTCGCGGCCGCCGTGGCGGGCGCCGAGGCGGAAGGATTCTCGCTGACGGTGCTGCCGGTCGACGGCCGGCTCTACCAGCTGGCCCTGATCCCCGTGATGGCCCCGCACCGCATCGGCTGGGTGGGCATCGGCACCGCGGTGGACGCGGACTATGCCAGCGACTTCCGTGTCCTGACCGGGCTCGACGCCAGTTTCGCGCGCGCCGGGGCAGGCGGCCTGGACCTGTTCGCCAGCAGCCTGCCCGCGCCGGCGCAGGCGGCCCTGGCCACGGTCGCGCCCGGCGAGCTGCCCACCGGCGAAGCGGTCCGCGACGTGGCGCTGGGGGCGGAGCACTGGTTCGTGCTGGCGCTGCCGCTGGGGGGCAGCGGCGACCCGCCGGTGCGCGTGCTGCTGCAGGGGTCGCTGGACCAGGCCATGGCCCCTTACGCCACGCTCAAGACCCGGATCCTCTGGCTTTCGGGCCTGGCCGCCGCGCTGGCGCTGGTCGTCGCGGGCCTGCTGGGCCGTGGCATCAGCCGCCCGGTGGTGGAACTGGCCGAAGCCGCCCAGCGGGTGCAGCAAGGTGACTACAGCCAGCCGATCGTCGTGCATGGCCAGGATGAAATCGGCCGCCTGGCCTCGGCTTTCGGCCACATGCAGCAAGGCATCGCCGCGCGCGAGCAGCGCATCCTGCACCAGGCCCACCACGATGCCCTGACCGGCCTGCCCAACCGCAGCCTGGCCCGCCAGCGCCTGGACGAAGCCCTGGGTTCGTCCCGCGTCGCCGTGCTGATGCTCGACCTGGACCGGTTCAAGGAAATCAACGACACCCTGGGCCATGGCTTCGGCGACCAGGTGCTGGAGGAAGTGGGCAAGCGCCTGCGCCAGGCCGTGCGGCCCGGCGACCTGGTGGCGCGGCTGGGCGGCGACGAGTTCATGGTGCTGATGCACGACGTGGACGCGGACTTCGCCGAGTCCCGGGCGCGTTTGCTGCTCCAGCAGCTGCGCCAGCCCCTGGACCTGCCGAGTGCGCGCATCAACCTTGATGCCAGCCTCGGCCTGGCCCTGCATCCCGAACACGGCGACGATGCCCAGACCCTGCTGCGCCGGGCCGACATCGCCCTTTACGACGCCAAGGAAAACCGCAGCGGCGTGGCGGTTTACCGGGAGGGCAGGGACGAGGTGCACCTGCGCCAGCTGGCCCTGGTGGGCGACCTGCGCCAGTCGATCGCGCGCGAGCAGCTCAGCCTTCGCTTCCAGCCAAAGGTGGACCTGGCCACGCGCACGGTGACCCACGTCGAAGCCCTGCTGCGCTGGCGGCACCACACGCTGGGCGCGGTCTCGCCCGAAGAGTTCATCCCGCTGGCCGAACGCTCGGGCTTCGTGCACGAAATCACCCGCTTCGTGCTGGACACGGCCCTGGCCCAGAACGCCCGCTGGCGCGAACAGGGCGTCGACCTGGGCGTCGCGGTGAACCTCTCGGCCATGGACCTGATGGACGCCGACCTGCCCGATTTCGTGCAGTCCTGCCTGCGCCAGCACCAGGTGCCGCCGCCGCGGCTGATCCTGGAAGTGACCGAGGGCGCGCTGATGCGCGACGTCGAATACGCCATCCGCATGCTGCACCGCCTGCGCGCGGGGGGCGTGCGGCTGTCGATCGACGACTTCGGCACCGGCTATTCCTCGCTGGCCCAGCTCAAGCGCATGCCGGTGGACGAACTCAAGATCGACAAGAGTTTCGTGATGCAGATGACCGAAGAAAGCGACGACGCGGTGATCGTGCGTTCGACCATCGAACTGGGCCACAACATGGGCCTGAAGGTGATCGCCGAGGGCGTGGAGACCGACGTCAGCCTGGGCCTGCTGCAGCGCTACCGTTGCGACATTGTGCAGGGCTATTTCTTCAGCCCGCCGCTCGAGGCCGGCCCGCTGCTGGACTGGTGCCGGCGCTATGCCGAGGCCAAGGCATGAGGTTCGTCCCTTGTTTGCTGGCGCTTGCCCTGGCCCTTCCGGGCGGCGCGCTGGCCCGCGACGGCCGCCTGCTGGCCACCGGCGGCGCCACCCAGGTCGAAGGCTCGGCCGGCGGCGGCATCGTGCCCTGGGCCGTGCTCGCCGGTTATGGCACCAGGGACCAGGACGGCGGCACGGCCTTCTACACGCGTGTCGATACCGGCGATTACGCGCTCGACGCCTATGGCGTCGCCTACACCTTCGGCAACCGGCTGGAGCTGTCGCTGGCACGCCAGCGGTTCGACCTGGGGGAACTGCAGCGCCAGCTGGCCTTGCCCTGGGACGCGCTGGAACAGGACATCTTCGGCGCCAAGCTGCGCCTGGCCGGCGACCTGGTCTACACGCCCTGGCCGCAGCTTAGCCTGGGCCTGCAGCACAAGCGGCTGCGCGACGCTGCCCTGCCGCTGGCCATCGGCGCCCGCGATGACCAGGGCACCGACGTCTACCTCAGCGCCAGCAAGCTGTTCCTGGCCGGTCCCGGCGGGCGCCAGCTGCTGCTCAACGGCACCCTGCGCTCGACCCGCGCCAACCAGATGGGCCTGCTGGGCCATGGTGGCGACCGCGACGGGGGCCGGTCCCTGGTCTTCGAGGGCAGCGCCGCCCTGGTGCTGGATCCGCGCTGGGTGGTGGGCGTGGAGTACCGCCAGAAACCCGACAACCTGGAATTCGCCGGCGAAGACGCCTGGATGGACGCCTTCGTGGCCTGGTTCCCGAACAAGCACGTCGCGGTGGTGGCGGCCTGGGCCGACCTGGGCAGCATCGCCACGCTGGACGGGCAGCGCGGCGCCTTCCTGTCCCTGCAGCTGAGCTACTGAGGTGCAAAAGATGGCCAAACGACTGCGATGGTTGCCTGTCCTGGCCCTGGCCGGGCTGCTGGCGGCCTGCGCCGCCGCCTCGCCGCGGGCCGGTTTGTACGAACAGTTCGGTGGCCAGGCCGGGCTCGAGGCCCTGGTCGAGGAGTTCCTGGTGCTCCTGCTCGAGGACGAGCGCATCAATGCCCAGTTCGCCGAAACCGACCTGGTGAACCTCAACGACCGCCTGGTCGAACAGTTCTGCGTGGAACTCGGGGGCCCCTGCACCTATACCGGCCGCGACATGGCCGAGTCGCACGCCGGGCTGGGCATCACCGAGGCCCACTTCAACGCCCTGGTCGAGGACCTGGTGGACGCGATGGATGCCCGCGGCATCCCCCGCGCCGCCCAGAACCGGCTGCTGGCCCGGCTGGCGCCCATGCACCGGGACATCGTCAGCCCCTGACCAGGCGCGTTAAACTGGCGGTCTTGTCCGCAGGAGTAGAGCGCATGCGCCCCAGGATCGTCGCCGGCAACTGGAAGCTAAACGGCAGTCGCAGCTTCGCCAGGGAACTGCTGGAGGCGTTGGTGGCCGCGCCGCGGGTCCCGGGCGTCGAGCTGGTGGTGATGCCGCCCGTGCCCTACCTGGGCGAACTGGCTACGCAGTATCGCGAAGCCGGCCTGGCCTTCGGCGCCCAGGACCTGGGCGTGAACGAGCAGGGCGCCTATACCGGCGAAATCTCCGGCGCCATGCTGCGTGACGTCGGCGCCCGCTACGTGCTGGTGGGCCACTCCGAACGCCGCCAGTACCACGGCGAAAGCCCGCAGGACGTGGCCGAAAAGTTCGTCGCCGCCCGCAAGGCGGGCCTGGTGCCGGTGCTGTGCGTGGGCGAATCCCTGAACCAGCGCGAGGCCGGGCACACCGAATACGCGCTGGAGAAGCAGCTTGGCCCGGTGGTCGAACTGGCCGGCATCGCCGCCTTCGAGGGCGCCGTGCTGGCCTACGAGCCGGTCTGGGCCATCGGTACCGGCCGCACGGCCTCCAAGGAGCAGGCCCAGGAGGTCCACGCCTTCCTCCGTGGCGAACTGGCGGCCCACGATGCTAGAATCGCCGGCTCGTTGCCCATCCTGTACGGAGGCAGCGTAAAGCCCGCCAACGCGGCCGAGCTGTTTGCACAGCCCGACGTCGATGGTGGCCTGATCGGGGGCGCGTCCCTCGTGGCCCAGGATTTCCTGGCAATCGCCGCAGCGGCGGCGAGGTAACGGAAGAACATGCTGCTCACCATCGTCAGTGTCATCTATGTGCTGGTCGCGATCGCGATGATCGTGCTGATCCTCATGCAGCGCGGCTCCGGCGCCGCCGCGGGTTCGGGCTTCGGCGGGGGCGCGTCCGCCACCGTCTTCGGCGCGCGCGGCGCATCCAATTTCCTGTCCACGGCCACCAAATGGCTGGCCGTGGTCTTCATGGGCATGAGCCTGGCCATGGCGTGGTACGCCACCCACGGCGGCGCGCCCACGGCCGAACCGATGGAAGACCTCGGCGCGATGTCCGATGTCCCGGTCGCGCCGGCGCCGGCGGGCGAGCTGCCCGCCAGCGAGGTTCCCGCCAGCGACGTGCCGGCCGACGCCGCCGTGCCGGCCAGCGATGCCGCCCCTGCGGCCACCGATGTTCCCGACGCCGCCGACGCGGCGCCGGCCAAGGCCGAAGCCAGCGAGCCCGCCGTTCGCGATGACGCGGAAAACACCCGCGGCGACTGATCCGCTGGTACAATCTTCGGCCTTCGATCCGGTCGCCGGATCAAAGGCACACCTGCCCAGGTGGCGGAATTGGTAGACGCACTACCTTGAGGTGGTAGCGACGAGAGTCGTAGGGGTTCGAGTCCCCTCTTGGGCACCAAATTGAACCAACGGGCTGCCGCCCGGCATCGACTGGAGCGGCGGTCCTGACGCGCCCAAGGGCGCCAAGGTGAGGAAGCGCGCGTGTTGGGCGAATATCTGCCGATCCTTCTGTTCCTCTTCGTCTCGACCGGCCTGGGCATCGTCCTGCTGATCGCTGGCTGGGCCCTGGGCCCGAGGCGTCCCGACGCCGAGAAGCTCTCGCCCTACGAGTGCGGCTTCGAGGCCTTCGAAGACGCGCGCATGCAGTTCGACGTGCGTTATTACCTGATCGCCATCCAGTTCATCATCTTCGACCTGGAAATCGCGTTCGTCTTCCCGTGGGCGGTGAACTTCCGCAAGCTCGGAATCGTCGGCCTCACCGAGATGGGCATCTTCATCGGCCTGCTGGTGCTGGGCTTCATCTACGTCTGGAAGAAGGGAGCCCTGGAATGGGAGTGACCTCGACGATCAAGCGCGTGATGAACAACCCCGAGCCGATCGGCTCGGTGGACGACATCCTGCGCCCGGAAGGCGACAAC
>CAZXTV010000097.1:0-462 GCA_964643705.1 uncultured Arenimonas sp.
GCCGCGGGAACGGCGGCTGGTAGCGGAAGCTTCCCGGCGTATCCACGGCGCCCAGCAGCAGCTGCAGCAGGTGCAGCGCGCGGCAGGTGTGGAAGCCGTTCGAGTGCGCGCTGATGCCGCGCATCGCATGGAAAGACACGCCGCGGCCGACCATGCGTTCGTGGCGCACGCCGTGCACGTCGGTCCAGGGCTGCTCGATCACCACCGGTTCGTCGAAGGCCGCCGACGCCAGCTCCGCGGCCAGGCGCCGGATGGTGGCGGCCGGCACGCCGCAGCGTTCGGCGACGGCGTCGGGGGCGTATTTCGGGTCGAGGTAGCGTTGGGCGAGAAGCTGGAACACCGGCACGGCCTTGCGGCCGTCGGGCAAGGTGAACTCGCCGATGACGGCGGGATTGAGCCCGGTCGATTCGGCCGCCGCGACGGACCCTGTAGGAGCGCCTTCAGGCGCGAATCTTTTGACTT
>CAZXTV010000097.1:472-2544 GCA_964643705.1 uncultured Arenimonas sp.
CCCCCCGGCCGCCGCCTCCTCTCCGTCGGGGGGGGTGGGGTGGTCTGCCGCCACCCCCACCACGGTCCCAGCAAAGCCCACGCCCCGCCTCATCCCGCGCAAACAACCCGTCGTCGGCCCCACCCGGATTGCGCACGACCAGCCAATGCGCATTCGTGTAACGCACCAGGTAATCGAGGTCGATCTTGTCGGCCTTCAGCAGTTCATGGACCAGCGCGAACGCCAGCAGCCCGTCGGTGCCCGGGCGGATGCCCACCCACTCGTCGGCGATCGCCCCGTAGCCGCTGCGCACCGGGTTCACGGCCACCACCTTGGCGCCGCGGCCCTTCATGTGGCCCAGGCCCAGCTTGATCGGGTTGGAATCGTGGTCTTCGGCCACGCCCCATAGCATCAGGTACTTGCTGTGCTCCCAGTCGGGCTCGCCGAATTCCCAGAAGCTGCCGCCCAGCGTGTACAGGCCGCCGGCGGCCATGTTCACCGAACAAAAACCGCCGTGGGCCGCGTAATTGATGGTGCCGTACTGCTGCGCCCACCAGCCGGTCAGGGCCTGGCTCTGGTCGCGGCCGGTGAAGAAAGCCAGGCGGTCGGGGTCCTTGGCGCGGGTCTCGCGCAGCCAGCCGGCAGCCAGGTCCAGGGCCTCGTCCCATTCGATTTCGCGGAACTTGTTTTCGCCGCGTTCGCCCACCCGCAGCAGCGGCTTGTCCAGCCGCGCCGGCGAATAGTGCTGCATGATGCCGGCCGATCCCTTGGCGCACAGCACGCCGCGGTTCACCGGGTGCGCCGGGTTGCCTTCGATGTAGCGCACCTTGCCTTCGCGCAGGTGCACGTTGATGCCGCAGCGGCAGGCGCACATGTAGCAGGTGGTCTGGCGGACCTGGTCCCCCACCGGCTTTTGCAGATCGAGGACGGGCTCGTGCATGGCGCGCATTGTGCCGGTCGCGGGCGGCGGGTGCGAGGCCCGGCGCCCGCGGTGGCGGGGCAGGGGCCGGAACTGCCATCCTAGGTGCCTTGCCGCCCACCGCCGGACCCAACCCCCATGGACCGCTACGAGCGCATCCTCGCCCTGCACCGCAGCCTCAAGACCGCCCGCTACCCGGTGGCGATCAAGCGCCTGATGGAAGAGCTGGCCTGTTCCCGGGCCACCCTCTACCGCGACATCGCCTTCCTGCGCGACGCCCTGGGTGCGCCGGTGGAAAGCGAAGGCGAGGGCAGCATCCGCTACGACGAAAAGGAAGCTGAACGTTTCGAGCTGCCCGGCCTGTGGCTCAATTCCGACGAACTGCACGCCCTGCTGGCCGCGCACCAGCTGCTCGACCGCACCGGCCAGGGCGTGCTTTCCAGCGCCCTGGCACCCCTGAAGGGCCGCATCGAGTCCCTGCTGGCCCAGCAGGCCGGCGGCAAACGCTGGCCGGTCGAACGCGTGCGCGTCATCGCCTCGGGCGTACGCCGCCGCGACGAACTGGCCTTCCGCCTGGTCGCCAGCGCCGTGCTCGAACGCCGCCAGCTGGAGTTCGACTACCTGGCCCGGTCCACCAACGAACGCACGCACCGCAAGGTTTCCCCGCAGCGGCTGACGCACTACAAGGACAACTGGTACCTCGACGCCTGGGACCACGACCGCGACGGCCTGCGCAGCTTCGCGGTCGACCGCGTGCAGCATGCGCGCCTGCTCGACCCGGCCGCGCGCGACATTCCCGACGAAGAGCTCAACCAGCACCTGGCGTCGAGCTACGGCATCTTTTCCGGGGCGCCCAAGGGCATGGCCAGCATCGTGTTCTCGCCCAAGGCGGCGCGCTGGGTGGCCGACGAACACTGGCATTCCAAGCAGGAAGGCCGTTTCCTTCCTGATGGCCGCTACGAGCTGAAGCTGCCCTACAGCAACGCCAAGGAACTGCTGATGGACGTCATGCGCTACGGTGCCGACGCCGAGGTCATCGAGCCGCCGGCCCTGCGCGCGCAGGCGCGCACGATGCTGCAGCTGGCCCTGTCGGCCTATGACCGCTGAGTCCCGGCTGCCCGAACGGGCGCACGGCAAACGCGTGGCCCTGGTGCTGGGTGCCGGAGGCGCGCGC
>CAZXTV010000097.1:2554-6915 GCA_964643705.1 uncultured Arenimonas sp.
ACGTCGGCGTCATCCAGGCGATCGAGGCCCGCGGGTATGAAATCGCCGGCATCGCCGGTGCGTCCATGGGTTCGCTGGTGGGCGGCATCTACGCCGCCGGCCGCCTGCAGGAATACTCCGACTGGGCCCGCGGCCTCCAGCGCACCGACGTGCTGCGCCTGCTCGACTTCGTCTACGGATTCCCGGGCCTGATCCGCGGCGACCGCATCATCGGCGCCCTGCGCGAACTGGTCGGCGACCACCTCATCGAAGACCTGCCCATGCCCTACGTGGCCGTCGCCACCGACCTCGCCAGCCAGCGCGAAGTCTGGCTGACCCGCGGCAAGCTGTTCGACGCCATCCGCGCTTCGATCGCGATCCCGATGATCTTCACCCCCGCCCACGTCGACGGCCGCGAACTGGTGGACGGCGGCTTGCTGGCGCCGGTGCCGATCGCCGCCACCCGCCAGATGCACGTGGACCGCGTGATCGCCGTCGACGTCAACGGCCCCGTGCCCTGGATGAACCAGGCGCTCGAGCCCCGCCACGAAGAGATCGACGCCACCCACGGCGACGACGAAGAACCAGGGGAAAACGGCGGCGGAGGCAGCCTGCGCGAGCGCATGGCCTCGATCTGGGACGGCTTCACTTCGTCGGTAACCCCGACCCGACACGCCAGCGGGCACGAAAAGAGCCGCGGCGTCATGGACCTGATGTCGCGTTCACTCGACACCATGCAGGCGCACATGTCACGCGTGCAGCTGGCCCAGGACCCGCCCGACCTGCTTATCCAGATGTCGCGGGAAGTAGCGACGTTCTATGAATTCTGGCGCGCCAGCGAACTGGTGGACGAAGGCCGCGCCGTGGCCGAAAAGGCGATGGACGCGGCCGGCCTGTAGGCCGACCGGCTTACTGGAAACCCGGCTGGCCGACCTGGTCGGCTTTCTGCGGCACCTTCAGGATGGTCTCCGGGTCGTAGCCCCAGGCCGCGAAACGCTGGCGCAGGTCCTGGTACAGCACGTCGTCGATCACCGGCTTGCGCGCGAAGATCCAGGCCAGCTTGCGTTTGGGATGGCCGATCAGCGCCCAGGAATAGTCCGGCGCGACCTCCATCACCAGGTAGTCGGCTTTCACCAGCCCCCAGAAGAAGGCGATGCGCCACTGCGCGTTGTTGGTGCCGGGCACGACCTCGGCGACGCCGTTCATCGACTTCTCGGGCTCGTCGAAGGCCTTGCGATAGACGTAGGTGTTGGTGATGCGGCCGTCGTCGCGCAGGGTGTAGACGTCGGCCGCGGCAAGCTTGCCGCGCTCGGCGAAGTACGGGACGTTGGCGATCACCCACCATCGGCCCATGTAGCGCTCGAGGTTGATGTTGGCGTCGGTGGTCAATGGCGGCATGGTTCCTCCGGTAGCGGCGCAAGCGGCCAGAAGCAGCAGCGGCAGGATCAGGGCGATACGGCGCATGGGCGGCTCCGTTCAGTGTCGTGACAGCGTATCGGCCCCCGGGCGAAGGCCGCGTCAATCCCGTCTCGGTCCCTGAGACACCCGTTTGGGAAGCTGGCTCCACGCCAAACGTTGGAGCATCCCATGCCCCGCCTCAGCACCTTCGCAAGCCGCCCCGAACCCGAATTCCCCGTCCTGACCCGCCTGGTCTGGCAGGCCCTGGCCCTGGGTGCGATGGCCGTTGCCGTGCTTCCGGCCGCGCGCGGCGACATGGTCCTGCTGGGCTCCCTGCCGTTCTGGCTGCTGGCGGCCCCCGCCGCGGCCCTGCTTGCGCTGCATCGCCGGTTTCTGGCGACGGCGTGGCGTGCGCACCTCGTCCGCGCCACGCCACGCCGCCGCCAGCGTTTTGGCCGGGAGGGGTCAGATCACATTTTCCCTCGTGCTCCCGCAAGACCCCAAGCCATACCGATGGGAAAATGTGCTCTGACCCCGGTTCTCAGGACCCCGGTTCCCCGGGCTCGCCCCACTAATCCCGCACGCCCAACCGCTTCCTCTCAAGCCGCCTGAGAAACTCCCCCATGATCCGCCGGTACAGGTCCTCGCCCAGGTAGGCGTCCTCGACGCCGGCATCAATGCTGGGGTTGTCGTTGACCTCGATGATCACCGTGCGGTCCTTCACCACCTTCAGGTCCACGCCGTAGAGGCCATTGCCGATGGCGTTGCTGGCGCGGGTTGCCAGGCGCACCACTTCCGACGGCGCCTCGCGCACCGGCAGGGTCTTGAAGCCGCCCGAGCGCACCGCGCCTGGCTTGGCGCCCGCCCTGGCCGCGTGGTCATAAATCTGCCAGTGCCCGCGCGACATGAAGTACTGGCAGGCGTACAGCGGTTCGCCGTCCAGCACGCCGATGCGCCAGTCAAACTCCGTCGGAACGAATTCCTGCGCCAGCAGCAGCGCGGTCTGCTGGAACAGCTGGTCGGCCGCGGCCTTCAGCTGCTCCGGCGTTTCCACCTTGTGGATGCCCCGGGAAAAACTGCCGTCCGGTATCTTCAGCACCAGCGGCAGGCCCAGCAGGTCGGGCAGGGAAGCGAGCTTGCGGGTGTCGTCGCGGAATACGATTTCGGTGCGCGGCGTCGGCAGCTTGCGGCTGCTCAGCCGGTCGTGCAGGTAGATCTTGTTGGTGCAGCGCAGGATCGACTGCGGGTCGTCGATGACCACCATGTCCTCGCGCTCGGCACGATGCGCGAACCGGTAGGTATGGTTGTCCACCGCCGTGGTTTCGCGGATGAACAGCGCGTCGTATTCAGCCAGGCGGGTGAAGTCGCGGCGACCGATCGGGTCGACCTCAATGTCGAGCTCCTTGCCTGCCTCGATGAACTGCCTGAGCGCCCGCTTGTTCGAAGGCGGCATCAGCTCGTCCGGGTCCTGCAGCATCGCCAGGTCGTAGCGGTACTTGCGGCGCGCCCGGGGCTTGCGCCACATCTTCTTGCTGAAGGCGTCAAGCGCGTCGGCGAAGGCCGTTTCCTGGTCGTCCGACAGCATGTGCAGGCTGGCCGGCTTGATCGCCGTGATCTGCCAGACCCGCTGGCGCTCGAACTCGATGCGCAGCACCGGGCAGGGGAAGGTTTCGAAGACCTGCTGGGCCAGGTCTTCCAGCGGCGCGTAGTGGGTGCGGCCGAAATACACCAGCAGGCCGAAGTCGCTGGCGTCGCGCGAGCCTTCCGGAAGGAACTTGCCCAGCTGGGTGTTGAGGTCCTCGATGTCGATGCCGTACAGCGACCGGCGGCGAAGGTCGTTGATGGTGCGCACGCTCGGGATCACCTTGTGCCCGCGTGCCTCGGCCAGCAGCGACACGTAATAGCCGGTGCCCATGTACTTGTAGCTGCGGCACAGGTTGATCACCTGCGTGCGCTCGCCCTCGGCGGCGACTTCGCCGCGCAGGTAGTCCGCGGCGGCCACCACGTTGTCGGACGGATAGAACGCCCCCCAGTCGGAGGGCTTTTCAACAACGATGACGAGGCGGCTCATGGCGGCAGGCTGGGGGCGACGGCGCGAATCATGAGCCTTCGCCGCGGCCTTGGATAGACTGGCGCCATGCCTGCCACCGCCCGCCTGCGCGACGCCCGACCCGACGACCTGCCGGCCCTGCTGGCGCTGGAGGCGCGTTTTCCCGGCGACCGGCTTTCCGCCCGCCAGTTCCGCCACCACCTGGGCAATCCCCGGGCCCGCCTGCGCGTGGCCGCCGCTGGTGGCGCCGTGCTGGCCTACCACCTGCTCCTGCTGCGTCGCGGCAGCGGCCTGGCGCGGCTCTATTCGATCGCCGTGGACGCGGCCGCCCGGGGCCAGGGCCTGGGTCGGCGCCTGCTGGCCGACGCCGAAGCCCAGGCCCGCGCCGCCGGTTGCCGCGGCCTGCGCCTCGAGGTGCGCCAGGACAACGACGCGGCCAATTCGCTTTACCGGGCCGCCGGCTACCGGCAGCTGGCGGTCCTGGCCAACTATTACGACGACGGCGCGCCGGGCTGGCGCTATGGACGCGATTGGGACGGGGCATGACTTCAGGCCTACGGCCCCTTAACGGGGTGCCGTGGTAGCGTCGAAGGTCGCTTCAGTCACCGGGAATACCCAATGCGTCTTACCGCCCTTGCCTGGCTCGTCGCCGGCGCCCTTTCCATGAACGCCTCCGCCGCCGAGCCCGCCGACATGAACAACGACCCGCACCTGTGGCTTGAGGATGTCGAGGGCGAAAAATCCCTGGACTGGGTCCGCGCCCGCAATGCCGTGTCCCAGAAGCAGCTGGCCCAAGACCCTGGCTTCGAAAAGGTGCGCCGGGACCTGCTGGACATCCTCGATTCCGACGCGCGCATCCCCTACGTTTCCAAGCAGGGTGACTACTACTACAACTTCTGGCGCGACAAGCAGAACCCGCAGGGCATCTGGCGCC
>CAZXTV010000098.1:0-6896 GCA_964643705.1 uncultured Arenimonas sp.
ATCTGGTGCACGTTCATGTCCGAGGTGTCCATCACCAGGTCGGCGATGGCCTTGAGCGGGCGCAGGCGCACGCGCTCGAGTTCGATGGCGTCGGCCAGGGCCAGGCCGTCGTGGCTCAGCGGATGCTTGCGGCGTGTGTCGGAATACCGCTTGAGCAGGGTCTCGTCGCGGGTCTCGAAAAACACCAGCTGGTGGTCGATGCCCATTTCGCCCAGCGCCGAAAGCCACTCCGGGATGCGCGCCAGGTCGGAGGCGTTGCGCACGTCGATGCCCACGGCCAGCCTGCGCACGCCGCCTTCGCCGCCGGCCACCGAGCGCACGAACTGCGGCAGCAGCTCGACCGGCAGGTTGTCGGTGCAGTGCACGTCCAGGTCTTCCAGCGTCTTTAGCGCCACCGACTTGCCCGAGCCCGACAGGCCGGTGATGACGTAAAGCAGGGGGTTGGTGGCCGTGGTTTCGGTGTTCATCGTGGTTCCCCCTGCTGAAGGAAGGCGCTGTGCCGCGCCAGGAAGGCCGCTGCCGGGTCCATGCCCTTGCTGCGCAGCAGGTGCAGGCGCACGGCGGCTTCGGTCAGCACGGCCAGGTTGCGGCCGGCCGCCACGGGCAGCTCGACCACGGGCACGTCGAGGTCGAGCACCTTGCGGCTGTGCGATTCGCCGGTGATGCGGGCCATGGCTTCGTCGCTCTGCTGCGGCGTTTGTTCCAGGTGCACGACCAGGCGCAGGTACTTGTTCCGCTTCACGGCGGTGTCGCCGAACATCTCGCGGATGTTGAGCACGCCCAGGCCGCGCACTTCAAGGAGGTCCTGCAGCAGTTCCGGGCAGGTGCCGTCGATCACGTCGGGCGCGATCTGGGTGAACTCGGGCGCGTCGTCGGCGACCAGGCGATGGCCGCGGCTGATCAATTCCAGCGCCAGTTCGCTCTTGCCGGCGCCGGAATCACCCGTGACCAGCACGCCGATCGAATAGATTTCCATGAACACGCCGTGCAGCGTGATCCGCGGCGCCAGCGACCGCGCCAGGTGGTATTGCAGCAGGTTGAGCAGTTCGTAGCCGCGGCGCGGCGACACCCACAGCGGGGTGTCGCTTTCTTCGGCGGCGTCGCGCAGGTCGGCCGGGCAGGACTGGTTCTGCGTGATCACCATCGCCAGGGGCCGCGATTCCATGATCTTGAGCAGCACCTCCCAGCGGGTGCGCGCGTCCAGGCCGTCGAGCCAGGCCAGTTCGGCCGAGCCGATGATCTGCACCTTGTTGGGGTGGATGACGTTGAGGTAGCCGGCCAGCGAGGGCCGCCGCGAGAGGTGTTCGCCGCGCTCGATCAGGCGTTCGCCGCCGCGCTGGCCGCCGATCCAGCGCATTTCGAGCCTTTCGCCCAGTTCGTCGAAAAGTTCGCGGGCGCTCAGGCGGTCGGTCATGGGTTCAGCCGGCCTCGGGGTGGCTGGCCTGCCAGTCCGCGAGCAGGGTGTGCAGGGTCGCCGCGTCGCGGGCGGCGCGCAGCTGGTCGCGGAAATTGGCGTCGCCGAACATTTCCGCCAGCTGCGACAGCAGCAGCAGGTGCTGCGAGGAAAAATGCTCGGGCACGACCAGGGCGAACACCAGGTCGACCGGCATGCCGTCGGGTGAACCGAAGTCCACCGGTTCGGACAGTCGCAGGAAACTGCCGACGGCGGTGCCGACCTTGGCGCTGCGGCCATGCGGGATGGCCACGCCATGACCCAGGCCGGTGCTGCCCAGGCGCTCGCGGCCGACCAGGCTGTCGAAAATGGCGCGCTCGAGTTCGGCATTGCCCTCGGACAGCAGGGCGGATGCTTTTTCCAGCAGGCGCTTTTTTCCAGGGATCGGGCCCGGGGCGACCACGCGCCCCGGGCTTAGCAGGTCGAGCAGATGCACGGCCTAGCCGAAGCTGTCCGAACGGGCGGCCGATTCGCCGCGGTGGTGGTCGGTCATCTTTTCCTTCTGCTTGATCAGCAGGCGGTCGAGCTTGTCGGCAAGCATGTCGATGGCGGCGTACATGTCCGGGGCGACGGCGTCGGCGTGCACGGTCTTGCCGGTGGTGCCCACGGTGGCCTCGGCCTTCTGGTCGAGCTTGTCGACCGAGAGGATGACCCGGGCTTCGGCATGGTGGTCGTAGTGGCGGGTGACGCGCGCGAACTTGTCGTTGACGTAGTCGCGAAGGGCCGGGGTAACGTCCATCTGGTGGCCGTTGATGTCGATCCGCATGGTCACGATCCTCCTTGGTGGGTGCAGCTACAGGTAATCACGCCCCGTGATAACGAGGCGTGACCGACGTCAAGTCCTTGGGAGTCTGCGCATCTTTGCGCCGGGGCTGGTCTTGGCCATGGTGTGGCCTCAGGCCAGCCGCTGCCGCTCGTTGGAGGCGGGGATGTTCATTGCTTCGCGGTATTTTGCCACGGTTCGCCGGGCCACGGGGATGCCCTCGGCCTTCAGGGTTTCGGCCAGTTTCTGGTCGGAAAGCGGCGTGCGCGGGCTTTCGCCCTCGATCAGCTTGCGGATCATGGCCTGGATGGCCGTGGCCGAGGCGGAGCCGCCGTGGTCGGTGGCGATGCCCGAGCTGAAGAAGTGCTTGAATTCGAAGGTGCCGCGCGGCGTTCGCAGGTACTTGCGGGTGGTGGCCCGGGACACGGTGGACTCGTGAAGGCCCAGTTCCTCGGCCACTTCACGCAGGGTGAGCGGGCGCATGGCCTCGTTGCCGTGGTCCAGGAAGGCCGACTGCTGGCGCACGATGGCCCGGGCCACGCGTTCGACGGTGTCGGCGCGGGTTTCCAGGCTCTTGATCAGCCAGCGGGCTTCCTGCAGCTGGCCGCGCAGGTAGCTGTCGTCCTCGCGGCTGGCCTTGCCGATCAGGCTTTCATAGTGGCGGTTTATTGCCAGCCGCGGCCGGCTGCCCGCGGCCAGGCGGACCTTCCAGACGCCGTTTTGCCGGTAGGCGATGGCGTCGGGGGCGATGTATTCGGGTTCGCTGCCGCCGACCTGGGCGCCGGGCTTGGGGTCGAGCGAGCGCAGCAGGGCCACGGCCGTGGCCATGGCCTCGGACGATTCGCCCAGCTGCCCGCCCAGGCGGTCGGCGCCCAGGCGGGCCAGGGCGTCCAGGTGGTCCCGGCACAGCGACGTGCACAGGGCCAGCCCGGGAGTGTCGGGGCTGAGCAGGCTCAGCTGCACGCCCAGGCATTCGGACAGGCAGCGGGCGCCGGCGCCCACCGGGTCGAAGTGCTGGACGATGTGCAGCACGGTTTCGATCTCGGCTTCGCTGGCTTCCAGTTCCGGGCGCAGCGCGGCCTGGATGTCGGCCAGCGGCCCCTCCAGGTAGCCGTCGTCATTGATGGCTTCGATCACCGCCTGGCCAATCGCCAGGTCGCGTGGGCCCAGGTGGCTCAGCTGCAGCTGCCAGACCAGGTGCGCGTGAAGATCGACCGGCGCGGCGGCGGTGAGTTCGTCGGGTTCGCCGCCGTCGCCGTGGCGGCGGTCGCCGGCCGGCGCCTCGTACCATTCATCGACTTCGGCGCGCTCGAACTCGTCGGGTTCCGGGGCGTCGCCCGGGGTGTCTTCGGGGCTGGGCTCGTCGGGTTTTTCGCCCTCGGGGCGGTCGTCGCCCTGGTCTTCGTCGCCGCGTTCGAGCAGCGGGTTGGCTTCCAGCGCCTGGTTGAGCTCGGTTTCCAGCTCCAGCGCCGACAGCTGCAGCAGCCGGATCGCCTGGCGCAGCTGGGGCGTCAGGGTCAGCTGCTGGCCTAGTCGGGTCTGGAGGCTTGGCTTCATGGCGGTCCGCTGGGGGAGGCGGGGCGCGCCTACAGGCGGAAGGATTCGCCGAGGTAGACGCGACGCACGTCGGGATTGGCCAGCACCTCGTCGGGCGTTCCCCGGGCGAGCACGCTGCCGGCATTGAGGATATACGCGTGGTCGCAAATGCCCAAGGTCTCCCGGACATTGTGGTCGGTGATCAGCACGCCGATGCCGCGGGCCTTGAGATGGCGCACGATCTTCTGGATCTCGCCGACCGAAATCGGGTCGACGCCAGCGAAGGGTTCGTCGAGCAGCATGAAGCGCGGGCGTGCGGCCAGGGCGCGGGCGATTTCCACCCGGCGGCGTTCGCCGCCCGAAAGGCTGGCGCCGGACTGTTCAGCGACGTGACCGACCTGCAGTTCTTCCATCAGCGCCGCCAGCTCGGTGGCGCGGCCGGTGGCGTCGAGGTCCTTGCGCAGTTCCAGCACCGCGTGGATGTTGTCGGCCACGCTTAGCTTCCGGAATACCGAGGCTTCCTGCGGCAGGTAGCCCAGGCCCAGGCGCGCGCGTTCGTGCATGGGCAGGGCGGTGATGTCGCGGCCGTCGAGCGTGATGCGGCCGGCGTCGGGACCGACCAGGCCGACGACCATGTAGAAGCAGGTGGTCTTGCCGGCGCCGTTCGGGCCCAGCAGGCCGACGACTTCGCCGGGGCGCACTTCCATCGCGAAATCGTGCACCACCTGGCGCGAGCGGTAGCGCTTGGCCAGGCCCGTGGCGGTAAGCATCAGTCGGCCGCGGCGGACTTGGGCAGGATGCGCATGTTCACGCGGGCGCCGTCATTGCCGCCGTTGAGGCGACCGGTGTTGATGTCGTACTTGATCGTCTCGCCGCGCAGGGTGCCGCGGACCTGGGTGATGACGACGTTGCCGGTGAGCATCATCGATTCGTCGGCCAGCATGTAGACGATGCGGCTGGCGGTGGCTTCCATCGGTTCGCCGGCGTCGGACACCTGGCGCAGGCGCGCCGGCGCACCGGTGAGCACGACGCGGTTGGGGTCGCCGCCGGCGCGGTGCACTTCGGCGCGGGCGGCGTCGACTTCCAGCGTGCCCTGGCGGATGCGCACGTTGCCTTCGAGCGTGGACACGCTGTCGTCGCCGAGCATGGCGTCGGTGCGGTCGGCCGAGATGTCCATCGGCTGGTTGCGGTCGCTGGACTTGGCCAGCGCCGGCGGCGCCAGCACGAGGGCGGCGAGGAACATCAGTCCGATGGGCAGTTCACTGGCGTGGCGCATAGCGTCCCTTGGTGTCGTGGAGAAGCTGGAAACGTTTGACGGCCATGTCCACCCGCAGGCCGGTGCCGGCGAAGCGGTCGTCGCCGTGTCCGATGTTAACCCGGTCGTCCGTCGTGGCGCGCTGGTCGCCGGGCAGGACCGACAGGGTGTCGGTGGTGAAACGCGTGCGCAGCCCCGACGGTTCGGCCGGCCCGACCAGGCTGACGCCTCCGCGCAGCTGCACCTGTTCGGCCTTAGGGCTGACCCAGGCGGTGTCCGAGCGCGCCTGCCAGGTGCCCTTTTCGCCGGGGAAGGTGAAGCGCGGCAGGCGGATGTCCAGGCTTTTGCCGTTCGGGTCGCGCTCGAGGTAGGGCGAGGCCACGGTGAAGGCTTCCGCGCCCTGGTCGTTGAGCGCGGTCAGTTCGAAGTCGCGCAGCACGTAGTCCGAGCGCTGCGCCGGCTCGGGCGGCGGCACGCGGCCGCGCTGCCATTGCCAGGCGGCGTAGCTGCCCAGCCCGATCGCCAGGACCAGCAGCAGCGGGTTGAGGACGCTGCGGTTCATGGGCACATCAGGCGCCGAATTGTTCCAGCACGGCCGCGCGCAGGCCCTTGGCTTCCAGGATCAGGTCGCACAGCTCGCGCACGGCGCCTTCGCCGCCGCGGGCGCGGGTCTGCCAGTGCACGCGGTCGCTGATCCAGGGGTGGGCATTGGCCGGCGCCACGGCCAGGCCCACCAGCATCAGCGCGGGCAGGTCCGGCAGGTCGTCGCCCATGTGGGCGGCTTCTTCCGGCGCCAGCCCCAGGCTTTCGCAAAGCTGCATCAGCACCACGCCCTTGTCCTTCACGCCGGTGTGCACGTGCTGCAGGCCCAGGTCGCGGGCGCGCGCCTGGACCGCGGCGCTGCGCCGGGCGGTGACCAGGGCGACGGCGACGCCGTTTTCCTCGAGCAGCTTCATGCCCAGGCCGTCGAGCACGTGGAAGGCCTTGGTTTCGCGGCCTTCGCCGTCGTAGACCAGCCGGCCATCGGTGAGCGTGCCATCGACGTCGAAGCAGGCCAGGCGGATGCGACCGGCGCGGTCGCGGATGTCGGAGTCGGAAAGGGTCATCGGCGGATCACACCACGCGTGCGCGCAACAGGTCATGAATGTTCAGGGCGCCGATGACCCGGCGCTGCGGGTCGAGCACGACGACGGCGTTGATCTTGTACTCCTCCATCAGGTGCGCCGCTTCCACCGCCAGCGCGTCGGCGCCGATGGTCTTGGGCGAGCGGCCCATCAGCTGGCTGACGGGCGTGGCCTTGAGGTCGGTGTCCTCGTCGTCCAGGCAACGGCGCAGGTCGCCGTCGGTGAACACGCCCTGCAGCACGCCGTCGGCGTCGACCACCGCGGTCATGCCCAGGCGCTTGCGGGTCATTTCCAGCAGGGCGTCGGACGCACTGGCGTCCACGTGCACCATCGGCACGTCGTCGCCGGCATGCATGATGTCGCGGATGCGCAGCAGCAGGCGCCGGCCCAGCGCGCCGGCCGGGTGCGAGCGGGCGAAGTCCTCGGCGGTGAAGCCGCGCGCCTCCAGCAGGGCGACCGCCAGTGCGTCACCCAGCGCCAGGGCGGCGGTGGTCGACGAGGTGGGGGCCAGGCCCAGCGGGCAGGCTTCGGCGGGCACGCTGGCGTCCAGGTGCACTTCGGCCAGGCGGGCCAGGCTCGACGACGGCCGGCCGGTCATCGTGATCAGCACGTTGCCCTGGCGCTTGAGCGAAGGAACGATGGACAGGATCTCGTCGCTTTCGCCGGAGTTCGACAGCGCCAGCACCACGTCGGCGTCGGTGACCATGCCCAGGTCGCCGTGGCTGGCCTCGCCGGGATGGACGTAGAACGCCGGGGTGCCGGTCG
>CAZXTV010000099.1:0-2189 GCA_964643705.1 uncultured Arenimonas sp.
CGCGCGCGGCCTGGTCGAAGAATCGATCCCGCACTTCGAACGCATGATGGGCTACAGCCACCGCTACTTCACCGAGTTCGTGCTGCCGCCGCTGCACGAAGTTCAAGCCGCGGCGCCGGCGCCTGAGGCCCCCGCCCGGGCCGAACCCGGCCTGGTGCACCTGCACCCGGTGCGTTCGGGCCAGCAGGTCTATGCGCAGGACCGCGACCTCACCCTCTGCGCCACGGTCGGCGCCGGGGCCGAAGTGATCGCCGATGGTTCGATCCACGTCTACGGCGCCCTGCGCGGGCGCGCCCTCGCGGGCGCCTCGGGCGTGACCTCCGCGCGGATCTTCTGCCGTGAATTCCATGCCGAACTGGTTGCCGTCGCCGGCCACTACAAGGTGCTCGAGGAAATCCCCAGGGAACTGCTGGGCAAGCCCGTGCAGATCTGGCTCGAGCATGACAAGCTGCGGATCGAACAGCTCGGCTGACCCCCCAACAACAGACGCCCCCAGGGCGCAAACGCGTTACGGAGAACATTAGTGGCTGAAATCATCGTGGTGACCTCGGGCAAGGGCGGCGTCGGCAAGACGACCTCCAGCGCCAGCCTGGCCTGTGGCCTGGCCCGGGCGGGCAAGAAGACCGCCGTCATCGACTTCGACGTCGGCCTGCGCAACCTCGACCTGATCATGGGCTGCGAGCGCCGCGTGGTTTACGACTTCGTCAACGTGGTCAACGGCGAAGCCAGCCTTCGCCAGGCCCTGATCAAGGACAAGCGCTTCGAGAACCTGTTCGTGCTGGCTGCCTCGCAGACCCGCGACAAGGACGCGCTGACCAAGGAAGGCGTGGAGAAGGTGCTCAAGGACCTGGCCGCCGAAGGCTTCGACTTCATCGTCTGCGACAGCCCGGCCGGCATCGAAAAGGGTGCCTTCCTGGCGATGTACTTCGCCGACCGCGCGGTGGTGGTGGTCAACCCGGAGGTCAGCTCGGTGCGCGACTCCGACCGGATCCTTGGCCTGCTTTCGAGCAAGACCAAGAAGGCCGAAGATGGCGGCCGCGTGCAGGAACACCTGCTGCTGACCCGCTACAGCCCGCGCCGCGTCGAAGCCGGCGACATGCTGTCGATCAAGGACGTTCAGGAAATCCTGGGCCTGGAAGTGGTCGGCGTCATCCCCGAATCGCCCGAGGTGCTGCAAAGCTCCAATGCCGGCGTGCCGGTGATCCTGGACGAGGCGTCCCCGGCCGGCCAGGCCTACACCGACGCCGTTGCCCGCATCCTGGGCGAAGAGCGCCCGATGCGATTCACCACCGTCGAGAAGAAGGGCTTCTTCTCCAAGATGTTCGGAGCTTGAGCCATGGGCCTTTTTGATTTCCTCACCCAGCGCAACAAGAACACCGCCAGCACGGCCAAGAACCGCCTGCAGATCCTGATCCAGCAGGAACGCAGCCTGCGCAACGCCCCGGACTACCTGCCGGTGCTGCAGCGCGAGCTGCTCGAGGTCATCCGCAAGTACATCAACGTCGACGCCGACGCGGTGAAGGTGGACCTGCACAAGGACGGTGACAGCGAACTGCTGGACATCTCCGTGGCCCTGCCGGAAAAACCCGCCGCCGCCAACGGCTGACGCGACCGTGACGGGCGACTCCACGACGGCACCGGCACCCACCGGTGCCGTTGCTGCTTCCGGCCACGACGTGCTGCGCCTGGCCGACATCGGCCCGGAGGCGCCGACGCGACTGCTGGCGGCGTTCGGCCTTCGCCTGTCGCTGGTGCCCGACGGCGAACCCATCCCCGGCAGCTATTGGGGCGAGTGCGAGGCCGGACTCATCGGCAGCACCGTCTTCGCCCGCGCCGACACGCCCGTGCATTCCCTGCTGCACGAGGCCTGCCACCTGATCGTGATGCCACCCGAACGACGCAGCCAGGTCCACACCGACGCCACCGACTCGGTGCCCGAGGAAGACGCCACCTGCTACCTGCAGATCCTGCTGGCCGACCGCCTGCCCGGCGTCGGCCGCGACCGGCTGATGGCCGACATGGACGCCTGGGGCTACACCTTCCGCCTGGGCTCGGCCCGGGCCTGGTTCGAGACCGACGCCGAGGACGCCCGCGCCTTCCTGGCCTCCCGCGGGCTGCCCGGGTAGCTGACCCCCTGTGGGAGGGACTTCAGTCCCGATGCTTTTCGGGACTGAAGTCCCTCCCACGGG
>CAZXTV010000099.1:2199-4391 GCA_964643705.1 uncultured Arenimonas sp.
AATCCTTTCGGTCCCCATTCTGGCGCTAATCCCTTTTTGCCAAACGCAAAAGCAAAAATATTCGCGCCGGAAGGCGCTCCTACAGGCTCGGGGACGCTTGCGAAGGGCTGACCGGGGGACTAGCCTGACCGGTGCACATCCCACCTGCTTCCTGGAGCCACACCCGTGAAATCCCACCGCGCCCTGCTGGCGCTCGCCATTTCCGCCGGCCTGCTGGCCCTCGCCGGCTGCAGCAAGTCCGATGACGCGTCCGCCGATTCCGCCGCCACCGGCCCCGCCGCCGCGCCGGCCGAGGCGACCGAGACCGAATCCGCCGACGCTTTCGTCGCCCGCGTCAACACCACCATCGAAGAGATGACGCCCGAGCTGACCTCGGCCGCGTGGCTGGGCGCCACCTACATCAACCCCGACAGCCAGCGGGTCGAGTCGGCCGCCAACGAACGTTGGCTGACCAAGAACAATGAATTCATCGCACAGGCCAAGGGTTACGACACCGAAGGCCTGGACGCCGCCACCGGCCGCGCCCTGCACCTGCTCAAGACCAGCTCGTCGATGCCCGCCCCGCGCGACCCGACCAAGCTCAAGGAGCTGACCGAGATCGCCAGCCGCATGGGCGCGACCTATGGGTCGGGCAAGTGGTGCGTGGGCGAGGACTGCAAGGACATCGGCCAGGTCAGCCAGATCCTCGCCGACACCGACGGCAGCAGCTACGATCAGATGCGTGCCGCCTGGGAAGGCTGGCATTCGGTCGCCGTGCCGATGCGCAAGGACTACCAGCGCTTCGTGGAGCTGACCAACGAAGGCGCCGTCGAAATGGGCTTTGAAAACACCGGCGACGTCTGGCGCGCGGGTTACGACATGCCCGCCGCCGACTTCCAGGCCGAAGCCGATCGCCTCTGGGGCCAGGTGCAGCCGCTGTACGAACAGCTGCAGTGTTACACCCGCGGCAAGCTCGAGGAAAAGTACGGCGCGCAGGGTTCGATCAACGGCATGATCCCCGCCCACCTCACCGGCAACCTGTGGCAGCAGGACTGGGGCAACCTCTGGCCGCTGCTGCAGCCGTACGACGGCGTCGGCAGCCTGGACGTCAATGGCGCGCTGGAAAAACAGCGCCAGGACATCCTGTCGGGCCTGGTGGCCAAGGCCGGCGGCATGCGCAACCTGACTGCCGCCGAACAGGTGGAGATCGAGCGCCAGGCCGACCTGGAAATCGCCACCCGCATGACCAAGCTGGCCGAAGGCTTCTACACCGGCCTGGGCATGCCGGCGCTGCCGGAGTCGTTCTACGAACACTCCATGCTGATCCAGCCGCGCGACCGCGACGTGGTCTGCCACGCCAGCGCCTGGCCGATGAACACCGACGGCACCGACGTGCGCATGAAGATGTGCATCAAGCCCACCGAGGAAGAGCTGACCACGATCTACCACGAGCTGGGCCACATCTATTATTACCTGGCCTACAAGGACCAGGCGCCGGTCTTCCAGGGCGGCGCGCACGACGGCTTCCATGAAGCCATCGGCGACACCATCGTGCTGTCCATGACCCCGGAGTACCTGGCCTCGATCGGCCTGGTCGAACAGCCGTCGGTCAGCGAAGAGGCGGTGATCAACAACCAGATGCGCATGGCGCTGGCCAAGGTCGCCTTCATGCCCTTCGGCCTGCTGATCGACCGCTGGCGCTGGGGCGTGTTCGACGGCTCGATCACCCCGGACAACTACAACCAGGCGTGGTGGGAGCTCAAGGCCAAGTACCAGGGCGTGGCCCCGGCCGGCGACCCGCGCGGCGAAGACTTCTTCGACCCGGGCGCCAAGTACCACGTGCCGGGCAATACGCCGTACACGCGCTACTTCCTGTCGCACGTGCTGCAGTTCCAGTTCTACAAGTCGCTGTGCGACGCGTCCGGCCACGACGGTCCGCTGTACACCTGTAACTTCGCCGACAACCCGGAAGCGGGCCAGCGTTATTGGGCGATGATGCAGCGTGGTTCCAGCCAGCCCTGGCAGCAGACGCTGAAGGAACTGACCGGCGGCGAGCAGATGGATGCTTCGGCGGTGCTGGAATACTTCCAGCCGCTGCAGACCTGGCTGACCGAGCAGAACCAGGGCAAGACCTGCGGCTGGGAGCCGGCCAAGTCCTGACGGACCCCTTGATCGCGTGACGGAACGGCCGGCGGCGCAAACCGCCGGCCGTT
>CAZXTV010000099.1:4401-6884 GCA_964643705.1 uncultured Arenimonas sp.
ACCCCCTTACGGCGCTACTATTTTGCCTTGCCCTTGGGAAAAGCCGGTTTGCGCGCCTGATGGCGCTCCTACACGGCTGCCTGCCGGTCGTGCACCACGTACCAGCGCCATGTGCCAAACGCGACCACCACGAACCCTGCCGACACGACCGCCAGCAGCAACCCGCTGTGGCTGACCATCGGCGACAGCAGGCCCGCGATCGCCGCGTTCGACATCAGGCCGACGAAGGCCTGCATCGACGAGGCGCTGCCCCGCTGGGCCGGGTACATGTCCAGGATCGCCAGCGTCACGATGGGAAACACCAGCGCGATGCCGAAGGCACCCATCGCGGTCGGCAGCACGGCCCAGGGCAGGCTGGGCGAGGACACCAGCGCGTTGTAGCCGATGTTGTAAACCGCGGCGACGCCGCAGCACAGGAAGCCCCACTCCACCAGCTGCTTGCCCGGGATGCGCCCGGCGGCCCGCCCCGACACGAAGGCGCCCAGCATCATGCCGGCGATGGTGGGTGCGAAGAACCAGACGAAGTCCTGTTCGCCCAGGCCCAGCAGGCCCATCACGAAGTCGGGCGCCGAGCTGATGTACAGGAACAGCGCACCGAAATTGGCCGTGCCCGCCAGCGTCAGCAGGCGGAAACGGCGGTTGGACAGCATCGACCAATAGTCGCGCAGCATCGTGCGCGCATGCAGCGGCACCCGCGCCTCGGGCGGATGTGTTTCCGGCAGGCCCCAGGCCGTCAGCACGCCCAGCAGTACCCCGAACAAGGCCAGGAACCAGAAGATGCCGTGCCAGTCGGTGAACCCGAGTATCCAGCCGCCGATGACCGGCGCGATCGCCGGGGCCACGCCGAAGATCATCGAGATGTGGCTCATCAGCCGCTGCGCATCGTCACCCTGCAGCGCGTCGCGCACCACCGCGCGCCCGACGATCATGCCCACGCCCGCCGACAAGCCCTGCAGCGCGCGGTAGGCCAGCATCGTCGTGATGTCGCTGGCCAGCGCCGCGCCGACCGAGGCCAGCGTGAACACCACGATGCCCGCCAGCAGCACCTTCTTGCGGCCGATGGCGTCCGAGATCGGCCCATGGAAAAGCGACATCGCCGCGTAGCCGATCAGGTACACGCTGATCGTCTGCTGCATGGCCACCTTGCCCACGCCCAGGTCGTCGGCCATGACGAGAAAGGCCGGGAAGACCGTGTCGATCGAAAACGGCCCGAACATCGCCAGGCCGCCCAGGATGAAGGCCAGCCGGGCGCGGGAAATGTTGAGGTGGGGGATCATCGTGGGCCGGCCGGGGGAACGGTGCCAGCATAACAAGGGCCCCGGCGGCCCGGGGCGCTAGCCAAAGCCCAGCAGCGGCCCCAGGAACAGGTACAGGCCCAGCAGGATGAGGCCGATGAAGACCAGCCGCAGCGCGAAGCTGGTGATCTTGATCGCCAGCACGATGCCCAGAATTACCAGGATGATACCGACCCAGCTCATGGCCTTGCTCCTTGTGAATCTATGGCGGACCCGGCCTGCCTGGCCCGGTAGAATGAGGGCATCGTTCCAATTCCTACCTGAGTAAAGCATGACCGAGCCCGCCCGCCCCGCTTTCCACGGCTTCGAACAGATCCCATTGCGCGAATACGCCGAGCGCGCCTACCTCGATTATTCGATGTACGTGGTGCTCGACCGGGCCCTGCCCTTCCTGGGCGACGGGCTCAAGCCGGTGCAGCGGCGCATCATCTACGCCATGAGCGAACTGGGCCTGGGCGCGACCGCCAAGCCCAAGAAAAGCGCGCGCACCGTCGGTGACGTGATCGGCAAGTTCCATCCCCACGGCGACAGCGCCTGTTACGAAGCGCTGGTGCTGATGGCCCAGCCGTTTTCATACCGCTACCCGCTGATCGACGGCCAGGGCAACTTCGGTTCCACCGACGACCCGAAATCCTTCGCGGCCATGCGTTACACCGAATCCAAGCTCACGCCCATCGCCGAAGTCCTGCTGGGCGAACTGGGCCAGGGCACGGCGGACTGGGTGCCCAACTTTGACGGCACCCTGCAGGAACCGAGCTGGCTGCCGGCGCGGCTGCCGCACCTGCTGCTCAACGGCACCACCGGCATCGCCGTGGGCATGGCCACCGACATCCCGCCGCACAACCTCAACGAAGTCGTCAGCGCCGCCGTGCGCCTGCTCGACGACCCCGACGCCACCGTGCGCGACCTGTGCGAACACGTACGCGGGCCCGACTACCCCACCGGCGCCGAGATCATCACCCCGGCCGCCGACCTGCGCGCGATCTACGAAACCGGCCACGGCAGCGTGCGCGCCCGCGCCAAGTGGCTGCGCGAAGGCAGCAACCTGGTCATCACCCACCTGCCCTTCCAGGTCTCGCCGTCGAAGATCATGGAACAGGTGGCGATGCAGATGCGCGCCAAGAAGCTGCCCTGGCTCGAAGACCTTCGCGACGAGTCCGACCACGAAAACCCGGTGCGCCTGGTGCT
>CAZXTV010000100.1:0-6832 GCA_964643705.1 uncultured Arenimonas sp.
ATGCCTTCGGCCGCCTGCAGGTCGCGTTGGGCCTGGGACCAGGCCGCCAGGCCGGCGGCGACCGGCTCAAGCTGGGCGTATTCCTTCGACAGCGTGCGGAACCGGTTGTTGTCGGCCAGCACGCCGGGGTCGGCGAGCAGGCGGCCGACTTCCTCGTGGCGTTCGGCCAGGGCTTCGAGCTTACGGCGCAGGCCGGGTGTCATCGTCGTCCTTGTACAGGCGTTCGGCCGCGCGCAGCAGGTCCAGGTCGCCGTCCAGCGCCGCCTGGCGCAGCGCGCTGGACGGCCCGTGCAGCAGCTTGTTGGTCAGCTGGTGGGCCAGCCGGTCGAGCACTTCTTCCGGCGACCGGCCGGCGGCCAGCTGTTCGCGGGCGCGGGCCAGGGCTTCGGTGCGCGCCGATTCGCCGCGGTTGCGCAGGGCCTTGAGCGCGTCCTGCCTTCCCTGCGCGCGCCACCAGGCCATGTAGTGCTCGACCTGCAGGTCGATGATGGCCTGGGCCTGTTCGGCGGCTTCGCGGCGCGAGGCGCGGTTTTCCTCGATCACCTGTTCCAGGTCGTCCACGGTGTACAGGTAGACGTCGGCCAGCGAGGCGACGCTGGCTTCGATGTCGCGCGGCACCGCCAGGTCGAGCATGAAGACCGGGCGGTGGCGGCGCGCCTTCAGCGCCGCCTGCACGACGTCGTGGCGCAGCACGGGTTCGCGCGAGGCGGTGGCGGTGATGACGATGTCGGCTTCGGGCAGGTGGCGCGGCAGTTCCGACAGCGGCAGCGCATAACCGCCGTGGCGGCTGGCCAGGGCCTGGGCGTGTTCGAGCGTGCGGTTGGCGACCAGCAGGCGCTTGGCCTTGGCGTCGACCAGGTGGCGCGCGGCCAGTTCGATGGTGTCGCCGGCGCCGACCAGCAGCACCGTGGCGCGGTCGAGTTCGCTGAAGACCTGGCGGGCCAGGCGAACAGCGGCATAGGCCACCGACACCGGGTGGGCGCCGATGCGGGTGTCGGTGCGCACGCGCTTGGCGACCTGGAAACTCTGCTGGAACAATCGGTCCAGCGGCGTGCGCAGGCGCTGCTGGCCGCGCGCGGCCTGCCAGGCGTCCTTCACCTGGCCCAGGATCTGCGGCTCGCCCAGCACCAGCGAGTCCAGCCCGGTCGCCACCCGGAACAGGTGGCGCACGGCGTCGTCGTCCCGGTGCACGTACAGGTAGTCCGACAGGGTCGCGGGTGCCAGGCCATGGTAGGTCGCCAGCCAGTCCGCCACGCCCGCTTCCGCGCCTTCCTCGACCTGGCAGTAGATTTCGGTGCGGTTGCAGGTGGACAGCAGGGCGGCTTCGGCCACGCCGGGCACCGCGCCCAGGCCGTCCAGCGCGGCCGGCAGTTGGCCCGCGTCCAAAGCCACCCGTTCGCGCAGGGTCAGCGGCGCGGTCTGGTGGTTGAGGCCAAGGGCGAACAGGGGCATGGGCGGCTTGGGTCGTTGGCGGCCCGCCATGCGCTAAGCTCTGGCGGGCTGGGCTCTCGTGGATTCCGGCGCATAGTCTAGCCGGTGCCCGCCAAAACCCCATGATCTGGAGCAAATACCGACCGATCGCCGCCTTCGCCCTGGTCCTGGCCGGGGCCATGCCGACGGCTGCGCGCCCGTCGGAGGTGCTCGAGCCGGTGATGGCCGGTGAATTCGCCCTGCAGGCGGGTGATTTTCCCCAGGCCGCGGACCACTACCTGCGGGCCGCGCAGGCATCCCGCGACCCCGGCCTGGCGGAACGGGCGGCGCGCATCGCGCTGTTGGCCGGCCGGCCGGAGCCGGCGGCGGCGGCCATCACGCGCTGGCGCGAGCTGACACCCGGCTCCTTGCCGGCCGCCGCCGCAGCCATCCAGCTGGCCCTGGACCGGGGCGACGCGGACGCCGCCACGGCCGAAGCCGTCGCGCTGATGGAAACGGCCGAGCCCGCGGGTTTCCCGGTGATGCTTTCGGCCCTGGGCGACGCCCGCGACGGGCGTGCCGCCGTCGCCCGCAAGGTGCTGCGCCGCCTTTACGGAGGCGACCACATGCCGCCCAGCCTGGGCGGTTGGCTGGCGGTGGCCGGGCTGGCCCGCCGGCTCGATGACCGGCCGCTGGCCGAACGCCTGGTGGTGGAAGGCGTCGAGCGTTTCCCCGAGGATCCGCGCGCCCTGCTGCTTGAGTCGGCCCGCCTGCGCGAGCAGGGACGCGACGAAGCCGCCCGCGAACTGCTCGCCGGCCTGGGTGACCCGGCCGTGCTGGCGCCGGAACTGCGCCGCGCCGCAGCCCGCCAGTACGCCCTGCTGGGCGACCGGCTGGCCGCCGCCGCCGTCCTGGGCCAGGGCCCGCAGGACGAAGAAAGCCTGCGCCAGCGCGCCCGCTGGCTGATCGCCGACGGCGACCGCAAGGCCCTCGCCGCCCTGTATGTCGAGGTCGTGGGGCTGGAAAAGGCGCCGACTCCCGAACGCCGCCTGCTGCTGGGCCTGCTGGCCGAGGGCCTGCTGCGCTGGCGCGACGCCGAGGCCTGGTACGCCTCGGTGCCGCGCGGGCCGGGCCATGACCAGGCCATGCTTCGCCGCGCCGGTGCCCAGGGCCGGCTGGGCCGCTACGACGAGGCCCTGGCGACCCTGCACGAACTGCAGGTGGACCAGGCCGCCGACGGTGAACACATCCGCGACGCCTACCTGCTCGAAGCCGAGCTGCTGGAGCGCCGCAACCGGGGCGACGACGCCCTGGCCAGCCTGGGGCGGGCGCTGGAAATCTTCGAGGCCGACCCGGCGCTGCTTTATTCGCGCGCCATGCTGCACGAGCGGGCAGGGCGCATAGACGAGTCCCTGGACGACCTGCAGCGGGTCCTGGACGACCATCCGGACAGCTACCAGGCCTTGAACGCCTACGGCTATGCGCTGGCCGTGCACCGGGAGGCCTGGGCCGAGGCCTTGCCCTACCTCGAGCGCGCGCTCGAGCTGGCGCCAGGCTCCGGGGCCATCCTGGACAGCGTCGGCTGGGTGCATTTCAAGCTTGGCCGCCGGGACAGCGGCCTGAAGCTGCTTCGCCAGGCCTGGGCGGCCCAGCGCGACCCGGAGATCGCGGCCCACCTGGGCGAGGTGCTCTGGCAGGCCGGCCAACGGGCCGAGGCCCGCGAAATCTGGCGTGCCGGGCTGCGGCTAGATCCCGACCACCCGTCCCTTAAGCACGCGCTGGAGTCCCACGCAGAATGAGCCCGTCCCGAATCCTTCGCCGCCTGGCACTCGCGGGCCTGGTTTGCACCCTGGCGGCCTGCGTGCAGGCTCCCGTGCGCACCAGCGCCGATGCAGGCCTGCTGGCGGCCCAGGCGGCCCACGAGGCGGCGCTGGCGGCCGAGCCCGACTGGCGCCTGCAGGGTCGCCTGGCGGTCAGTGCCGGCGGTGACGGCGGCAGTGGCCGCATCGACTGGGTCCAGCGGGGCCCGGTTTACGACATCCGCCTGTCGGCCCCGGTGACCCGGGCCAGCTGGCGCCTGCAGGGAGGCGTCGGCGAAGCCCGCCTCGACGGCCTGGACGGCGGCCCGCTGGCCGGCCCGGACGCACGTCGCCTGCTGGCCGAGGCCACCGGCTGGGACATCCCGGTGCAGGCGCTTTCGCATTGGGTCCGGGGTGGTCGCGCGCCCGGGCCGGCCCACATCGAGTTCGGCCCCGGGGGCCTGCCGGCGCTGATCGTGCAGCAGGGCTGGTCGGTGGAGTACCGGGGCTGGACCGCCGGCCCCGCACCGCGTCCGAAGCGGGTCTTCGCCACCCGCGACGGGGCGTCGGTGCGCCTGGCCGTGGATGCCTGGGAGGCGCCGTGACCGATTTCGCGGGCTGGTCGTGCTGGCCGGCGCCGGCCAAGATCAACCTGTTCCTGCGCATCGTCGGGCGCCGCCCGGATGGTTACCACTGCCTGCAGACCGTCTTCCAGCTGCTCGACTGGGGCGACACGGTGAAGCTGCGGCTGCGCCAGGACGGCCAGGTGCGCCGCGAGGCCAGCGAAGGTTACGCCCTGCCGGAAGCCTCGGATCTGGTGGTCCGGGCGGCAAAACTTCTTAAATCCGAAGCGAAAACGCCGCTGGGTGTCGACATCATCGTCGAAAAGCGCATTCCACTGGGCGGCGGCTTTGGCGGCGGTTCGTCGGATGCCGCCACCGTGCTGGTGGCCCTGGACCATCTTTGGGGCACCGGCCTGGGTGAAGCCCGGCTGGCCGTGCTGGGCCTGGCGCTGGGTGCCGACGTGCCGGTTTTCGTGCGCGGCCGCAGCGCCTGGGCCGAGGGGGTGGGGGAGGTGTTGACCCCGGTCCAGCTGCCGCCGGCCAGTTACCTGCTGGTCGACACCGGGGTTTGCGTGCCCACCGCGGACTTGTTCCAAGCGCCTGATTTGACCCGGGATGCGCCGCCAGCGACAATATCCGACTTCGCTTCAGGCCCTTTGCTCGGGAATGCCTTCGAGCCGGTGCTGCGTCGTCGTTCACAAGCCGTGGCCACGGCCCTGGACACGTTGGCGCAGTTCGGCACGGCGGCCCTCACCGGGACTGGCGGCGGCTGTTTCGCGCGTTTCGACGCGCGCGCCGACGCCGACGCCGCGCTGGCGCGCCTTCCCACCGGGATGCGCGCCTGGGTGGCCGACGGCGTGGACGTGTCGCCCCTGCACCGGGCGCTGTCCGCGGCGTAAGGCCGGAAGCAAAACAATCCAGCGGTGGGGCGTCGCCAAGTGGCCTAAGGCACCGGGTTTTGATCCCGGCATTTCGTAGGTTCGAATCCTACCGCCCCAGCCATCCGACGTTATCGCTCGTCATCCATCTGCAACGGGGAAGCCAGCCACCATGAGCAAGCAGAACCTGCTCGTCTTCACCGGCAACGCCAACCGGCCGCTCGCGCTGGCGGTGTGCCGACAGCTGGGCATCCCCCTGGGCAAGGCCCAGGTGGGGCAGTTCTCCGATGGCGAGGTGCAGGTCGAGATCGAAGAGAACGTGCGCCGGCAGGAAGTGTTCGTCATCCAGTCCACCAGCGCGCCGACCGCCGAAAACTTCATGGAGCTGCTGGTGCTGATCGACGCGCTCAAGCGCGCATCGGTCGCCAGCGTCACGGCGGTGGTGCCGTACTTCGGCTACGCCCGCCAGGACCGCCGCATGCGTTCGGCGCGCGTGCCGATCACCGCCAAGGTGGCCGCCAAGATGTTCAGCGCCGTCGGCACCGACCGCGTGCTCACGGTGGACCTGCACGCCGACCAGATCCAGGGTTTCTTCGACATCCCGATGGACAACGTCTATGCCTCGCCGCTGCTGCTGGCGGACATCTGGCGCAGCCAGGGCACCGACAACCTGATCGTGGTCTCGCCCGACGTCGGCGGCGTGGTGCGCGCCCGCGCGATCGCCAAGCGCCTGGACGACGCCGACCTGGCCATCATCGACAAGCGCCGCCCGAAGGCCGGCGTCGCCACGGTGATGAACATCATCGGCGACGTCGAAGGCAAGACCTGCGTGCTGGTCGACGACATCGTCGACACCGCCGGCACCCTGTGCGCCGCCGCCGCCGCGCTCAAGGACAATGGCGCCAGGAAGGTCGTGGCCTACTGCACCCACCCGGTGCTGTCGGGCGCGGCGATCGCCAACGTCACCAACTCGCAGCTCGACGAACTGGTGGTCACCGACACCATCCCGCTGTCGGAAGCCGCGCGGGCCTGCCCGCGCATCCGCCAGCTCAGCGTCGCCGAGCTGCTGGCCGAAACGATCCGCCGCATCGCATTCGGCGAGTCGGTGAGCTCGCTGTACGTGGATTGACCCCGGGCGGGGCATCGGGCATCGGCGTGTCGCGCCAATGCCCGATTCCCGGAACGGGAACGACGCGGGGCCTGGTCGCGGGCACCGCGGTACGCGCCGGAAGGCGCATCACTTGAAGAAGGCAACACCAACATGGCTACCAATCACAATCTCACGGCCACCGGCCGCAAGGACGAGGGCAAGGGTGCGAGCCGCCGCCTCCGTCGCAGCGGTCACGTGCCGGCCATCGTTTATGGCGGTCACCAGGACCCCATGAGCATCCAGATCGAGCACAACCACCTGTGGATCGCCAGCCAGAACGAATGGTTCTACTCGGCCATCGTCGACCTGGCCGTCGACGGCAAGGTGCAGAAGGTGCTGCTGCGTGACATGCAGCGCCACCCGTTCAAGCAGCAGATCCTGCACCTGGACTTCCTGCGCGTCTCCGAGAACGAAGCCCTGCGCGCCAAGGTGCCGCTGCACTTCGTGAACCAGGAAACCTCCCCGGCCGGCAAGTCCGCGGGCGTCGTGGTCACCCACGAGCTCAACGAAGTCGAAGTCAGCTGCCTGCCCAAGGACCTTCCGGAGTTCCTGGAAATCGACCTGGCCGAGCTGGTCGTCGGCGACATCGTGCACCTGTCGGAAATCAAGCTGCCCAAGGGCGTCACCATCCCGGCCCTGGCCCACGGCAAGGAACATGACCTGGCGATCGTCATCGCCCGCCATGCCCGCGTCGAAGTCGAGGAAGAAGCGGAAGCGGCGCCTGAGTCGGCCGAAGTGCCGGCCGCCAAGGTCGCCAAGCCGGAAGCCGGCGACGCGGCGAAGAAGAAGTAATCCCGCTTCAATGAAGCAACGTGGTTGCGCGTAGCGCAACGATCACTCCCCCTCTCCCCTCGGGGGAGAGGGATGGGGAGAGGGCAGCATCGTTGTGAGTGAGCTACGACTCATCGTCGGCCTGGGCAATCCCGGTGCCGAACACGCCCGAACCCGGCACAACGCCGGGTTCTGGTTTCTGGACGCCCTGGCCGAATCGGCCGGGGCGCGCTTCGGGCTGGAATCGAAGCTGCACGGCGA
>CAZXTV010000101.1:0-6768 GCA_964643705.1 uncultured Arenimonas sp.
GCAGGGCGAGGGCGGCCTGGTCGACCTGGAATTCCTGCTGCAGGCGCTGGTGCTGCTGCATGCCGGCGAACATCCCGCGCTGTGCGAACCGCGCGATACGCCGGGACTGCTTCGCGCCGTCGACGCCGCCGGCCTGCTGCCCCCCGGCAGCCTGCAGCCGCTGCTCGACGCGCACGCGCTGATGGTCGACATGGGCCTGGATTGCACCCTGGACCAGCGCCCCCGCCTGGTACCGCCCGACGACGCCCTGGAAAGCGCCCGCGCCGCGGTGCGGGAGGCATGCGCTGCGCGTGGGTTTGTTTTTTAGCCCGCCGTCGCGGCGACGGTCATGCCCTGCCGCCACCACATGAACACCCACATCATCAGGCCCCAGCCGATCGCGAAGAACAGGCCCGAGCCCAGGGCCATCGGCAGGAAGCCCAGGAAGATCGGCGGCGGGGTCTGCAGCCCGGCCCGCCACATCATCCGCCAGGCGGGCGGCACCAGCGTGTAGGGCGAAAGGCCCAGCGGGACCAGGTGACGCTGCATCGCGTCCACCTTTTCGGAATGGTTCAAGGGCAGTGCTCCGGCGAAAGCCGACTTCTAGAACGAAAGCCGTTCACGCACCAGCGCGGCGATGCGCGGCGTTTCGCGCAGGGCCTGCACCGGGCGGTCTTCGGGCAGTTTGCCCAGGGGCTGGATGCGGCCGCGGGCCAGCATCGTGTCCAGGTAACGGCGGACGCGGCCGCTGGCGCGCTGCGGTTCGGGCACGTACACCGGGCAGGCCGTGGCGCAGGCTTCGGACACCATGTTCACCGAGTCCGGGCTGACCACGATGCGGTCGGCCCAGGCCAGGGCGCCGGCGTAGGGATTTTCACCATCGTTTGCATCGAACCAGCGCACGCCCGGCACGTCGGCCCAGTAGGTGCGCGCCAGCGCCGCCAGCCTGGCCGGCGTGCGGCGCGAGCCGATCACTACCAGGCAGCCGCCGTCCATGGCCAGCCAATGTTCCAGCTTGGCGGCCATCACTTCGAAGGCGCCGCGGTCGAAGCGCACCGCCGGGGTCGGGCCGCCCAGCAAGACGACGGTGCGCGGGCCGGGCAGTTCGCCCAGCGTGGGGAAGTCGCGTCGCCCCTGCGCCAGCCAGGCTTCGTCCACCGGGTTGAGGCTGCCGCACAGGGTGATGACGTTGGCGCCGCTGCGGCCGTCGTGTTCGGGCGCGATCACCAGGTCCCAGTGCGTCGTGGGCAACCGCGGGTGCAGCACCTGCACGGCACGCGCGCCACGTTCGCGCAGCAGGCGGGTGGCCAGCGCGGCGCGGCGCCCGGCGCCGATGGCCAGGGACGGCGGTGATTCCAGGGCGGCACGGAAGTCGGGTCCGAACGCCTTCTGCGCGCCCGGCAGGCGGCGTGGCGCCAGCCAGCTCCAGGGCGCGGCGGTGCGCAGGCAGAGTTCGCGACCGTCCGGTGCCAGCGCCTGCGCCAGGGCCAGCGCCTGCCGGCGATGGCCGGCGGCGCCGTCGTGCAGGGTCCAGCAGCTGAAGGGAAGGCCAGGCATCGGGCAAGCCTAGCCGGAACGGTGGCGGCACCGCGAGGTCGCGGTGCCGCCGGGAGGCGTCAGTCGCCGGTGAAGCGGGTGCCGAAGTTGATGTTCGCGGCATCGACCATGCGGGCACTGCCGCGGATCGACAGGGTGATGGTGATGGGTTTGTTGAAGAACTGCTTGGCCTGCTGCTCGGTCAGGCCGTAGCCGTTGACCAGCGACCGCTTGCTGACCAGGCCGCCGATGCACATGCGGGTGAAGGTGAACTGCTCGACGTTGTATTCGCCCGGGTCGATCGAGCCCGAAACGTTGATCGCGCCCAGCGGCAGTTCGATGGCGCCGTTGTACGGCGTGCCGGTATTGGGGTCGCTCAGGCCGTCGAGCACTTCGCTTTCGATGCGGTACACGGGATACGCCTGGAACCGGTACTGCTCGCGCGAGGCGGTGAAATTGGCGAAGCCGACCGAGGCGATCGGCGTCTGCCAGTGGCAGAGCAGTGAGTTGGTGCTTTTGCCGGGCAGGGTGATCGCCGCCAGGTCGGGCGCGTTGAAGCTGGTGAAACCGGGCGCCGGATTGAGCTGGATGCAACGCGGATCCACGGGCTCGCCGGGGACCACGCAGTCGGTTTGCAGATAGGTGTAACCCGACAGCAGTCCCAGCCAGTGCACGTTGCGGCCGAAGCTGTCGGCGTCACCCACTTCAGCCGCGGTGGGCGCGGCCTTGGCGGCGGCGGGGTCGGCCAGGCGGGACGCCTTCATGGCGGCGCGGCCGGCGGCCAGGGTGTCGTGCACCGGCGGCGAGCGGAAGCTGTCGTCGGCCAGGACAGGCGCGGCCGCCAGCGAGGCGGCCAGGGCCAGGAACAGGGTGCAGAATTTCATGCGGAGTCTCCTTGGGTGTCCAGCGCCCCGATGGGCCTGGGGGAGGCGGGCGCGGGGGGCGCCCCGGCCTCTCGCTTTCCTTCACGCAGGAAGTTGGGGCCAAGGTGCCATGCTCGACTGGAAATGAAACGATACGTTCACTGGGCAGGGCTGCGTTGCGATAACGTGGCCAATAAGCTGACCCATCACTCGCCGAATCCCGGAGACACCGCATGAATCTCAAACATATCGCCCTGGCCGGCCTGTTCGCCCTGGCCACCCTGCCGGCCCTGGCCGCCGACACGTACACCATCGACCCGACCCATACCCAGGTCGAGTTCACCTACAGCCACTTCGGCTTCTCGAACATCACCGGCCGCTTCGACAAGGTCGAGTCCGAAGTCGCCTTCGACGCCGCCGACCCCATCCAGTCCACCGTCAGGGTCACCATCCCGGTCGACAGCATCAGCACCGGCGTCGAAAAGCTCGACGCGCACCTCAAGAGTCCTGACTTCTTCGACGCGGCCCGGTACCCGACCGCCACCTTCACCAGCACCGGCGTCACTGTCGCCGGCGAAGGCAAGCTGGCCGTGGCTGGCGACCTCAGCATCCACGGCGTCACCCGGCCGGTGGTCATGGACGTCACCATCAACAAGCTTGGCGAACACCCGATGAGCAAGAAGCAGGCCGCCGGCTTCGACGCCAGCTTCGACATCAAGCGCAGCGACTTCGGCGTCGGCGGCTACGCGCCGGCCGTCAGCGATGAAGTGCGCATCGAGATCACCGTCGAGGCCCAGAAGGCCGGATAAGGCGTTCCCGGGGTCCGGGCATGTAAAATGCCGCCCGGACCCCGAAGGACCTTCATCATGTCGCGTACCGACACCGCCACTGCCCGCGGACAGGCCAATGCCGAACGCCGCTACGAGGTTCAGCTGTCCGAACTGCCGCTGTCCTGCCCGACGCCGGCCATGGCGCTGTGGAATTCGCATCCGCGGGTCTACCTGCCGGTCGAAGCCACGGGCGAGGCCATCTGCCCCTATTGCGGCGCCCACTTCGTCCTGAAGGGCTGAGGCCCGGGCGGGTTCCCCGGCCGTGCGCCGCCTGACCGTCGTCCAGCTGCTGCCGGCCCTGCACAGCGGCGGCGTTGAACGTTCCACCCTCGAGATCGCCGCCGCCCTGGTCGCGGCCGGGCATCGTTCGTTCGTCATCTCCGCCGGCGGTCGCTTGCTCGAACCGCTGCTGGCGACCGGCAGCGAACACGTCCAGCTGCCCGTCGGCCGCAAGTCGCTGCTGGCCGCGCCGGGCACGATGCGCCGCCTGCGCGACGAACTGGCGAGGATCGGTCCCGACATCGTGCACGCGCGCTCGCGCCTGCCAGCCTGGCTGGCCTGGTTCGCCCTGCGCGGCTTGCCAGCGCCGAAGCCACGTTTCGTGACGACCGTGCACGGACTGAACTCGCCGGGCCGCTACAGCGGCATCATGCGCCGCGGCGAACGGGTGATCTGCGTCTCCGACACCGTGCGCGAGCACGTGCTCGAACACTGGCCCGATACCGACCCGGCCCGCCTTCGCGTGATCCCCCGCGGCATCGACCCGACGCAGTTCCCGCGGGGCCACCAGGCCCCCGAAAGCTGGCGCGCGGCATTCGCCAGTGGACACCCGGCGCTGCAGGGTGGCCGCCTCCTGCTGATGCCGGGCCGCGGCACCCGCCTCAAGGGCCACGCCGAGGCCATCGAGCTGCTGGCCAGCCTGCGCCATGCCGGAGACGATGCGCGCCTGTGGCTGCTGGGCACCCGCGAACCCGGCCGCGAGGCCTACGTGGCGCAACTGCAAACCCTGGCCCGCGAGCGTGGCGTGCTGGCGCAGCTGGTCATCAGCCCGCCGCGCCACGACGTCGTGCACGCCTACGCCGCGGCGGACCTGGTGCTGCAGCTGTCGAACAAACCCGAAGCCTTCGGACGCACGGTCATCGAAGCCCTGTCGGTCGGCCGGCCGGTGCTGGGCTGGGACCACGGCGGCGTCGGCGAACTACTGCGCGGATTTTATCCGCAGGGCGCCGTGCGCCCGGGCGACCGCGCCGCGCTTACCGACACCGCGCGCGCCCTGCTGGCCGGGCCAGCGCCGATGCCGGTTACCATGCCCCACACCCTGGCCGCGATGCAGTCGGCCACGCTGGAGACGTATGCAGGCCTCGTCCACGACTGAAAGCCAGCTGCGCTGGGCCCCGTGGTGGGTGCTGGCCTCGGTGGCGCTGTGGCCGCTGCCCGGTCCGGCCGAAGCAGTGCTGTCGCTGGGCGCGCTGGCCGCCCTGGCGGTGCTGGCGATCCAGCGTTTCCGCGGCGGCATGGCCCTGCTCAGCCACGAAGCCTGGGCGCTGACGACGGTGCTGTTCCTCAGCTACTGGCTGCCCGAGCTGCTGTCCTCGCCGGATGCGATCAATGCCCGCCGCGCCGTGCGCGAATCCCTGCTGGACCTGCGCTACCTGCCGTTCCTGTGGCTGGTGGCCATCGCCGTGGCCAACGAGCGCGGGCGACGGCTCACCTTCGTTGGCATCGCGGCCATCTGCGGTGTCTGGCTGCTCGACGCGCTGGTGCAGGCGACCACCGGCTGGAGCCTGGGCGGTCCGGCCACCGCCGATCGCCTGAGCGGCGTGTTCGGCGCCGGCAACCTGAAGCTGGGGCTGGTCCTGGCCAGCCTGGCGCCGTTCCCGCTGGTCGCCGCCTCCGAACGTTTCGGGCTGCGCGGCTGGCTGCTGGTTGCCCTGGCCCTGGTGGTGGTGGTGCTGCTGGCGGGCAGCCGCGCGTCCTGGCTGACGCTGGCCCTGGTGCTGCTGGCCAGTGCCTGGGTGCAGTTCCGGGACCGACGGGTGCTGCTGGGCCTGGTCGGGGGTGCCGCGGTGATCCTGGTGCTGGCGACGGTCTTCTCGGACAAGCTCCAGGAGCGCTTCGAACGCACCGGCGCCATGCTCGACGGCAATTCCGAAGGCGTCGACCACGCGCTTTCCGGCCGCCTGCCCATCTGGAAAACGGCGCTGAACATGGCCATGGCGCACCCGGTGAACGGCATCGGCGTGCGCGGGTTCCGCGACGCCTATGCCGACTACGCCGATCCCGGCGACCCCTGGCTTGAAGACGCCGACCACGGCGCGGGTTACCACGCGCACCAGATCGTGCTCGAAGTGGTGAGTGAAACCGGACTGGTCGGGGCCTTTTTCTGGCTGGGCGGCGCGGCGCTTGCCTGGCGGGCCTGGCGGTTCGCCAGCCCGGAGTCACGCCGGCGGGCCAGGGCGCCGGCGATGGCGCTGGCCGTCACCGTTTTCCCGTTCAACACCCACCTCGCGTTTTATTCCACCTTCTGGGGCGGGCTGACCCTGCTGCTGGCGGCGCTGTACGCCGGCAGCCTGCTGGCGGACAAACGCCGCGGCGACGCCGCCGACGGGGCCTGAGTCGCGTGCGCTGTTTTTTCCTGCCGCTGCTGCAGGCCGTGGCCTGGCTGGCCGGGCGTTTGCCGGCGCGCTGGCTGCCCGCGCTGGGCCGGGTCCTGGCCTGGCTGCTGTGGCCGGCGCTGGCTTCGCGCCGGCGCATCGCCCGCATCAACGTCGACCTGTGTTTTGTGGGCCTGGACGCCGCGTCGCGCCGACGGCTGGCCGGTGCCAGCGTGGTCAACACGGTCGGCGGTGCGCTGGAGCTGCTGCGCGCCTGGCATGCGCCGCCGGCCGCCCTGCGCGGCCTGGCCGACATCGAAGGCCTGCAGCACCTGCGCACCGCGTTGGCCAGCGGGCAGGGCGTGCTGCTGATGTGCGGCCACTTCACCCACACCGAGCTGGCCGTGCGCCTGTTGGGCGAGGCCCTGGGCCGACCCGTGCGCGTGGTGGTGCGCCGGCACAACACGGCCTGCCTGGAAGCCTGGTTCGAACGCTCGCGGGCCGCGGTGTTCGGCCCCAGCATCGGCAAGAAGGACGTGCGCGGCCTGATCCGCGCGCTGCAGGCGGGCGAGCCCGTGGTGTATTCGGCCGACCAGAATTTCACCTACCAGAACGCCTTCGTGCCGTTTTTCGGCGTGCCCGCCGCCACGCTGACGGCCACGCCCGAGCTGGTGCGGCGCGGCCGGGCGGTGCTGCTGCCGTTCTGGTACCGGCGCGGCGACGACGGCCGCTACCGCCTGCGCATCGAAGCCGGCTGGCCGGGCTGGCCCTCGGACGATCCGGTGCAGGACGCGGCGCGCTACATGCGCGAACTCGAAACCGTCGTGCGCGAGTGCCCGGAGCAATACCTGTGGGCGCATCGCCGTTTCAAGACGCGGCCGCCGGGCGAGCCGCCGGTGTACTGAATTGCCCGCTGTGGGAGGGACTTCAGTCCCGATGCTTGCGCCGGCAAAGCTTCGGGACTGA
>CAZXTV010000102.1:0-6728 GCA_964643705.1 uncultured Arenimonas sp.
CCATCATCACCGCGTCGTGGTCCAGCCAGCCGTTGGCGGCGGCGGCCTTGAGCATGCTGTACTCGCCGCTGACCTGGTAGGCGAAGGTGGGCACGCCGAAGGTCTCCTTCACGCGGCGCACGATGTCCAGGTAGGGCAGGCCGGGCTTGACCATCACCATGTCGGCGCCTTCGTCGAGGTCCAGCCCGACTTCGCGCAGGGCTTCGTCGGAGTTGCCCGGGTCCATCTGGTAGGTGGTCTTGTCGCCCTTGCCCAGCGCGCCGGCGCTGCCCACGGCGTCGCGGAAGGGACCGTAGAAGGCCGAGGCGTACTTGGCCGAATAGGCCAGGATGCGGGTATTGACGTGGCCGGACCCTTCCAGCGCCTCGCGGATGGCGCCGATGCGGCCGTCCATCATGTCGCTGGGCGCCACCACGTCGGCACCGGCGTCGGCGTGCGACAGGGCCTGCCGGACCAGCGCCTCGACGGTGTCGTCGTTGGCCACGTAGCCGTCGCCGTCCACCAGGCCGTCCTGGCCGTGCGAGGTGTAGGGGTCCAGCGCGACGTCGGTGATGACACCCAACTGCGGGAACTCACGCTTGAGCGCACGGATGGCCCGCTGGGCCAGGCCGTCGTCGGCCCAGGCCGCGGCGGCATCGAGCGACTTGGCTTCCGGCGCGGTAACCGGGAACAGCACCAGCGCCGGGATGCCCAGCGCCACCGCATCGGCCGCCGTGCGCAGCAGTTCGTCCACCGATTGCCGTTCGACGCCGGGCATTGACGCCACCGGCGCGCGACCGTCGGCCTCGTGCAAGAAAACCGGGAGGATCAGGTCGTCCGCGTGCAGCCGGTTCTCCCGTACCAGGCGGCGTGAGAAATCGTCACGGCGAAGGCGACGCGGGCGGGTGTAGGGAAATGACATGGCGGGGACCGGTGCGGGCGCCCTTGGCGCGACCCGGGGATTCTACCCTCGCCGGAAAAAAGACGGGGCCGGCAAGCCGGCCCCGTCGGTAACGCTGGACTTGCCTGGATATCAGCGCGGGTACAGGCGGTAGCCGTTCTGCACCGAGCACACCACCACGCGGGACGCCTGCGTGTTGGTCAGCAGGCCTTCGGCCGCCGCTTCCTTGGCGTAGTCGAGCAGGCACTGCGAGTACTGCGCGCGGGTCGTGGACGTGGCTTCGCACAGGGCGGCCTGGCCGGCGACGCTGCCGCCGATCGAGACGCCGGTGTTGGACACGGCCGGGATACCGGTGTCGCAGTTGCCCAGGCGCGAGCTGGTGTTGAAGTTCCAGCCGATGTCCTTGAACAGCGCCGGCGTCAGGTCCACGTCCACGTCGGCCCGCAGGGTCGAGGTGATCGAGGGTTCCATCAGCGCATTCGGGGACAGCGCGGTGTCGAAGTGCGAGAACGTCGAACCCGGGGCGACGGCGGTCGGTGCATACAGGCGCACGCGGCCGTTGGCATCGGCACCCTGTCGGCGGGCCGGGTTCAGGCCGGTGGTGATCAGCACGCCCGGGGACGCGCCGCGGATGGAACTGCCGAGGGCCTGGCTGATGCCCAGCGTGGGCACCGCCACCGCCGGATCAAAGCCGCCCGGTCCGAACACGCCGGGGACGTTGTTGGCGATCAGCACCGCCGTGGCACCGGCGGCCTGCGCGTTGAGCGCCTTGAGCGTGAAGTTGCAGGCACCGCGGTCGACCAGGGCGACCTTGCCGGCCACCGCCGCCGAATTGGTGAGCGGGGTGCAGCCATCCGCCGGCGTCGCCAGGGCGACCTCGCCCTGGAAGTTGGCCGACGTGGCCGCCGGACCGAAGCTAGCCGCGCCCACTTCGTACGAACCCGCGATGCCGGCGGGCGCCGTCACGTTGAGGGTGAACAGGCTGGCCAGGAACTGCGGGGCGGCACCATTGACGTTGGCACCCGTCCACACCGTATTGCCGTTGTCGCGGAACGCCGCCTGGCGCTGCACGTCGGTCAGGGCCGGGATGCTGGCCGCGAACGTATTGTTGTACGCGTTGCGGTTGTAGACGTCCTGCAGGCCCTGGAAGAGCGTGCCGGTGGTGACGTTGGAGAACGCCGAGAAGCCCAGGCCGTGGGCGATTTCATGCATCACGACGTTGAGGAAGTTGATCTGGCCGGGAGGGGTCTGGCCGTCGAGGCCGTAGTACCAGCTCGAGCCACCCAGGCAGGCCGGGTCGCCGTTGATGCGGCTGTTGAACTGGGAAATGATGTCCAGCTGGCCCGGTGCCAGGTCGACGCCGGCGCGGGCGTCGGCCAGCGCGGAGTGGTGCCAGGTGCCGGCAACCGGCGCGCCCGGGAAGTCGCGGAACACGAAGGTCGTGCCGGCCGAACCCAGCGTGGCGCTGTTGACGGTGCAGGTCTGCGGGATGAAGCGCGCGCCGACGAACACGGGTACGTTGCTCTGCAGCATCGAACCCCACATGCGGGCCGCGTACTGGTAGGCCAGCTGGCGCTGGTCGCCAAGGGTGGTGCCCGGGTTGCCGCCTTCCGGCGCCTTGGGCGTGGGGTCGTCGAGACCGGCACCGGTGCCGGCGTCGAGGTTGACGAGCACCAGTTCAGCGGCGCCCACGGAACCCGCCGCGCAGGCGAGGGAAAGGGCCAGGGCCAGGAGCTTCTTATTCATGCGCGTTCTCCGCGGCCGCTTCGCCGTGTCCGAGGACGATCTCGCCGTCGGCGCCGATGGTGGCGGTGGCGGTGGTGTGGAGGTTGGTCGGCAGGCGCGCCTGCACGGTGCCATCGGCACGCTTGACGATGGTCAGCGCGGCTTCCTGTTCGTTGCGCGGCTCCTTGACGGTGCCGCGCTTGCCGGAGGACGGCAGCGCCGGGGCGGCCGGCAGGTTGGCGGCATCGGCGTCCAGCGCGGCGCGCTCCTCGGCGGTCGGGGCGCGGAATTCACCGGTGGTCTTGTCGTAGGTGACGACGGAGGAGTTGGTCGTGGCTTCTTCGGCCGCGACGACGGCGCCGGCACTGGTCGCGAGGACCAGCAACAGCGGCAAGGCAAGTGAACTATGCATTTGAAACTCCGGACATGATTGAATGGCGTAGAGCCACCCTGTCCGGGAACCGGCACGGTTAGTACGCCGCCCCCGAACGGCTGACCTCCACAGTCGTGAAGTACGAGCGCCGATGGAAGCGCGTCGTATCCCGGAGCATAACTTGAATTCCTCCCACTGGAAGTCCCCTTCGCGCACCGTTCGTCGTTTCCCGCCCCTGGCCTCGGTCAGCCTCGTGACGATCGCCGCGCTGGTCCTGGCGTGCTGGGGGCTGCCCTGGCTTTTGCCGGGCCTGGACCCGCATCGACCTGACTGGACCGCGCTTTCGGCGCCACCTTCGCTGTCGGGCGGACACTGGTTTGGCACCGACGCGATCGGCCGCGACATCCTCGCGCGCACGCTTGCCGGGGGCCGGCTGTCCCTGACGATAGGCGCGCTCGCGACTGTCATGGCATTGGTGATCGGCCTGGCCTATGGCGCGGTCGCCGGTTACGCCGGCGGCCGCACCGAACGCGCCATGGTGCGCGGCCTGGACGTGCTGTCGGCGCTGCCCTTCCTGCTCATCGTGATCCTGCTGCTGGCCTTGTTCGGTCGTTCGCTGTGGCTGCTGCTGGCGGCGATCGGCGGTTACGTCTGGATCGACCTGGCGCGTGTCGCCCGCGCCGAAGCCGCGCGCCTGCGCGAGATGCCCTTCGTGCTGGCCGCGCGCGCCGCCGGCGCCCGCTTCGACCAGGTGCTGCGCTGGCACCTGCTGCCCAACCTGTTGCCGCTGGGCCTGGTCTACCTGGGCCTGATCCTGCCGCAGGCCATCCTGGTGGAAAGTTTCCTGGGCTTCCTGGGCCTGGGCGTGGACGAACCCGCCGCCAGTTGGGGCAGCCTGCTTGGTGAAGGCACCCAGGAGCTCGACGTCGCGCCGTGGTCGCTGCTGTTTCCGGCCGGCTTCCTGGTGGCGACGCTGGCGGCGTTCCAGTTCCTGGGCGACGGTCTTCGCGATTGGCTGGACGTGCGCGGGGACGGAGCATGAGCCAGCTTTCCCTGCATGGGCTGGAAGTCCACGCCGGTGCGCGCCGACTCCTGGGCCCCATCCACCTGCACCTGGCCGCGGGCGAATGCCTGGGTCTCGTCGGTGAAAGCGGCAGCGGCAAGAGCCTCACCATCGCCGCGCTCCTGGACCTGCTGCCGCCGGGCCTGGAAGCCCGCGGCGAAATCAGCCTCGATGGTGATCGCCTGGACCTGGGTGGCCCCGGCCATGCCGCACTGCGCGGCCGCGTGCTGGCCTGGGTGCCGCAGGACCCCCAGGCGGCGCTGCACCCGCTGCGCACGGTCGGCGCGCAGCTGGAGGAATCACTGCGATTGCTGCGCGGGCTCGACCGCAGCGCCGCACGTCGCGAGGCGCTCGGCTTGTTCGGGCGACTGCGGCTGCCCGAGCCGCCGGCGCTGCTGGGCCGTTATCCGCACCAGCTGTCCGGCGGCCAGCGCCAGCGCGTGGTGCTGGCCCTGGCCCTGGCCGGCAATCCCCGCGTGCTGTTGGCCGACGAACCCACCTCGGCCCTGGACCCGCGACTGGCGCGCGACGCCCTGGCCATGTTCGACACCCTGCGTGCCGAACTCGGGGTGTCGGTGCTGCTGGTCAGCCACGACCTGCCCCTGGTCGCCCGGCATGCCAGCCAGCTGGCGATCCTGCGCCAGGGTGAGGTGGTGGAGCAGGGCGACAGCGCCGCGATCTTCGCCGCCCCGCGCCACGCCTACACCCGCGAACTGCTGGCCGCCGACCAGCTGCCGGCGGCGGACGCCCCTGCGCCCGGTTCCGAACTGCTGCGCCTGGACGCCGTGCGGGTGGCCTACCCGGGCCAGGCCCGGCCCGCCGTCAGCGACATCAGCCTGGCCCTGCATCGCGGCGAATGCCTGGCCCTGGTCGGCGAAAGCGGCAGCGGCAAATCCAGCCTGGGCCGCGCGCTGCTGCGCCTCCTGCGCCGGGGCGTGGGCGGCCGGATCCTCTTCGACGGCGAGGACCTGCTGGGCGCCGGGCGCGGCCGGCTGCGGGCGCTGCGCCGACGCATCGGCGTGGTCTTCCAGGATCCCTATGCCTCGCTCGATCCGCGCATGCGGGTAGCGGACCTGGTCGCCGAACCCCTGCGCATCCACGGCATCACGCCGCCGGAGGGCAGGGCGTCGCGGGTCGCCAACCTGCTTGAATCGGTCGGCCTGGCGCCAGGGCTGGCGGCGCGGTTCCCGCACCAGCTTTCAGGTGGCCAGCGCCAGCGCGTGGCCATCGCCCGGGCCCTGGCCACCGAACCCGAGCTGCTGGTTTGCGACGAAGCGGTTTCGGCGCTCGACGCCCAGCACCGTGCCGGCGTGCTGGCCCTGCTGGGCCGGCTCAAGCGCGAACGTGGCCTGGCCCTGTTGTTCATCACCCACGACTGGCAGGCCGCCCGGGCCCTGGCCGAACGCTGCGCGGTGCTCGAAGACGGCCGGCTGGTGGCCCTGGGCCCGACCGCCGAGGTGCTGGCCGGCAGCCGCGCGACAGGCTGATATAGTCGGTCGACCTTCAGGGGAAGGGCTCAGCGTTTGAAGCCACGCAGTCCGCTTTCGTCCAGCGTCGCCACCGCCACGCCGCAGCCCGCCGGAACCCTGCGGCTGCGCGCCGAAGACCCAGCCGAGCTCGCCGCCGAGGTCCAGCGCCTGCGGGTGGACGTCGAACGCCTGGGCCGGGCCGAGCGCCTGCAGCGCGCCCTGTTCGCGATTTCCGACCTGGCCAGTTCGGGCGAGGACACCGCCACGGTGATGCGCGGCCTGCACGAGATCGTCGGTCGCCTGATGTACGCCGAGAACTTCTACATCGTGCGGTATGCGCCGGAAACCGACACGATGCGCTTCATCTATTTCGCCGACAGCCAGGATCCCATCTGCCCGGATCCGAACGAAGACATCCCGGCCTCGGAAATGGGCAACAGCCTCACCCTGGCCCTGATCCGCCACGGCAAGCCGGTGCTGGGCCCCTCGGCCGACGTTCGCGTTGAACTTGGCGTCAGCCGCGACGACACCCTGGGTCCGGACAGCGAAGACTGGCTGGGCGTGCCCATGGTGGACGAAGGCATGGTGCGCGGCGCCGTGGTCGTGCAGAGCTACGACCCGGAGACCCGGTACAGCGAAGACGACCGCGCGCTGCTGGGTTACGTGGCCCAGCACATCCTCACCGCCCTGGCCCGCCGCGACGCCCAGGAAGAACTGGAGCGGCGCGTCGACGAACGCACCAGCGAACTTCGCCAGCAGGTCGCCGAACGCGAACGCAGCGAACGGCTGCAGGCGGCGCTGTTCCGCATCGCCGAACAGGCCGGGCGCAGCGAAAGCATCGAGGTTTTCTACGCCGAGGTGCATGGCATCGTCAGCGCCCTGCTCGACGCCCGCAACTTCTTCATCGCCCTGCTGACGCCCGGCGGCCAGGAGCTGGATTTCCCGTATTCGGTGGACGAACGCGACCAGGCCCGCCCGCGCCGCAAGCTGGCCCGCGGCCTGACCGAGTACGTACTGGCCAGCGGCGAACCCCTGCTCACCGATCGCAACGGCATCCACAGCCTGGTCGCCCAGGGCAAGGTGCAGTCCTTCGGTACGCCGTCGGTGTGCTGGCTGGGCGTGCCGCTGCAGATCGAGGGCGCCGTGGCCGGCGTCATCGCCGTGCAGAGCTACACGCCCGACTACCTGTACACCAAGCGTGACCAGGAGCTGCTGAGC
>CAZXTV010000103.1:0-6690 GCA_964643705.1 uncultured Arenimonas sp.
GCACCGGGAATCAGGTCCTTCAGCTGGCTGAGCATCTGGCAGCCGTTGCATACGCCCAGGGTGAAGCTGTCAGGCCGCGCGAAGAACTCCGCGAAGGCCGCGCGCAGGGCGGGGCGTTCCAGAATCGACGTCGCCCAGCCGCGCCCCGCTCCCAGTACGTCGCCGTAGCTGAAGCCGCCGCAGGCTGCGAGCCCTTTGAAGCCCTGCAGCGCGATGCGGCCATTGATCAGGTCGCTCATGTGCACATCGACCGTCTCGAAGCCGGCGCGGTCGAAGGCCGCCGCCATTTCCACCTGGCCGTTGACGCCCTGCTCGCGCAGCACGGCCACGCGCGGCCGCACGCCGGTGTGGATGTACGGCGCGGCGATGTCCTGCGCCGGGTCGAAGCTGAGCACCGGCGACAGGCCGGGATCGGCGAAGTCCAGGCGCGCGGCTCGTTCGCCGTCGGCACCGGCCGGGTCGTCGCGCTGGGTCTGGATGGCGTGGGTCACCGACCACCAGGCGCCGAACAACTGCTGCCAGCCCCACTCGGCCAGCAGTTCGCGGCCCTGGCTGACGCGCACCACCGGCGCCGTGGTCGGCTTGCCGATGCGCTGGGCGCAGTGGGTGAGGTCGTGGCGGTTGACCAGGTCGGCGAAGGCCACGCGGTCTTCGCTGGCGATCTGCACGACCGCGCCCAGCTCTTCGTTGAACAGGGCGGCGAAGGCGTCGTCACCCCAGCCTTCGAGGTTCAGTTCCAGGCCGCAGTGGCCGGCGAAGGCCATCTCGCAAAGCGCCGCGAAGGCGCCGCCGTCGGAACGGTCGTGGTAGGCCAGCAACAGGTCGTCGGCGCGCGCCGCCTGGATAAGTTCGAAGAAGGCGCGCAGGCGGCCGGGTTCGTCCAGGTCGGGACAGGCACCACCGAAGGCACCGTGCACCTGGGCCAGGATGGAACCGCCCATACGGCGCTGGCCTGCGCCCAGCCCGATCAGCCAGATTTCAGTGTCGGCGCCGCGATCGAGCACCGGCAGCAGCTGCCGGCGCGCATCGGCCACGCGGGCGAAGGCGCTGATCACCAGGGACACCGGCGACACGACCTTCTGCGGGCCTTCTTCGGCCTGCCACTGCGCCTGCATCGACAGCGAGTCCTTGCCGACCGGGATCGAGATGTCCAGCTCGGGGCACAGTTCCATGCCCACGGCCTTGACGGCGTCGAACAGCGCGGCGTCTTCGCCCGGGAAGGCGGCGGCGGCCATCCAGTTGGCCGAAAGTTTCACTTCCTCGAGCGACACCACCGGCGCCGCCGCAAGGTTGGTGATGGCCTCGCCGACGGCCATGCGCGCCGAGGCGGCGGCGTCGAGCAGGGCCAGCGGCGTGCGTTCGCCCACGGCCATGGCTTCGCCGGCGACGCCGTTGAAGTCGGTAAGCGTGATGGCGACGTCGGCCAGCGGCAGCTGCCAGGGCCCCACCATCTGGTCGCGTGAACAAAGCCCGCCGACGCTGCGGTCGCCGATGGTGACCAGGAAGTTCTTGGAAGCCACCGTCGGGTGGGCAAGCACGCGCAGGCCGGCTTCGTGCAGGTCGAGCCTGGCGCTGTCCAGGCGCGGCCAGCGCGTGGCCGGTTCGCGCTGGGTGTCGCGGACCATCTTGGGTGAATTGCCGAACAGCACGTCCATCGGCAAATCAATGGGCGTGCTGTCGTCGGGCGCGCGCAGCACCAGGCGTTCTTCGGCGGTGGCGTGGCCGACCACGGCGAAAACGGCGCGCTCGCGCCGGCAGATGGCTTCGAAATCCGCCACGCGGTCGGCGGCGACGCCGAGCACATAACGTTCCTGGGCCTCGTTCGACCACAGCTGCATCGGCGACAGCGAGGGATCGTCGCTGGGGATCTTCGCCATTTCGATGACGCCGCCGACGTTGGAGTCGTGCAGCAGCTCCGGGATGGCATTGGACAAACCGCCGGCGCCGACGTCGTGGGCGGTGAGGATGGGGTTGCGTTCGCCCTGGGCGAAACAGCGGTCGATCACTTCCTGGCAGCGGCGCTGCATCTCGGGGTTGTCGCGCTGCACCGAAGCGAAGTCGAGGTCTTCCGAACTCTGGCCGGCCGCCACCGACGAGGCGGCGCCACCGCCCAGGCCGATCAGCATGGCCGGGCCGCCCAGCACCACCACCGCGTCACCCGGGCGCAGGCCCAGCTTGGTGACCTGCGAGGGGTCGATGGCACCCAGGCCACCGGCGAGCATGATCGGCTTGTCGTAGCCGCGCACCAGGCCGGGCTGGTCGGTGGCCAGTTCGAAGCTGCGGAAATAACCCGCAAGCGCCGGCCGGCCGAATTCGTTGTTGAACGCGGCGGCGCCGATCGGGCCGTCGGTCATGATTTCCAGCGCGGTGGCCATGCGCGGGTTGAGCGGGCGCGGGTTTTCCCAAGGCTGGGGCAGCGACGCAATGCGCAGGTGCGACACCGAGAAACCGGTGAGGCCGGCCTTGGGCTTGCCGCCGCGACCGGTCGCGCCTTCGTCGCGGATCTCGCCGCCGGCGCCGGTGGCCGCGCCCGCGAAGGGCGAGATGGCGGTCGGGTGGTTGTGGGTTTCGACCTTGATCGCGAAGGCCGAGTCCATGGGCGCGCTGTGGCCGTATTCGCCGGTGCCGGCTTCGGCGCGGAAACGTGCGCCGGGGTGGCCCTCGATCACCGCGGCGTTGTCGCTGTAGGCGGTGAGCGTCAGCTGGGGGCTGCGGGCGTGGGTGTTCTTGATCATGCGGAACAGCGTCGCCGGCATGCCGGTGACGAGCGGCTGCTTCTCGCCGTCGATGATCCAGTCGGCGTTGAATATCTTGTGCCGGCAGTGTTCGGAGTTGGCCTGCGCGAACATCATCAGTTCGGCATCTGACGGGTCGCGCCCCAGCTCGCCGTAGCGGCGGCGCAGGTAGGCGACTTCATCGTCCGACAAGGCCAGGCCCAGGCGCTGGTTGGCGGCTTCGAGCTGGTCGGGCGCGATGCGGACGACCGGGCCGGGCTCGCCGGCGACGAACAGCGCCGAGGCCTGTTCGCGGGCCTCGAGCAGGGACTGGGTCATCGGGTCGTGCAGGATGCGCGCGAGTTTCGGCCAGCGCGGATCATCCGCCGCCGGCAGGCCCTCGAGGTCGAGGCGGGTGCCGCGTTCGACGCGCTTCACCGGCAGGCCGGCACCGCGCAGGATCTCGGTGGCCTTGCTGGCCCAGGGCGACACCGTGCCCAGGCGCGGCACCACGAAACGCGGGCTGGCGCCAGGCGCAGGCGTTTCGAAGGAGACGCAGCCTTCCAGGATGCGGCCCAGGGCGGCGGTGTCCGGGCTGGCGCCGGCCTCGGGTTCGATGAAGTACGCGAACCAGGCGCCGGTGAGCCGGAGCCCGGGCACGAGCAACTGCAGGCGGGCTTGGAGACGTTCGTGCCGGAAAGGCGACAGGGCCGGCAGGCCCTCGAGGACGATCATGTCCGCACGGATTCCTGGGGAAGCGGGCCGCCGATTGTAAACCAAGGCCGGGCCCGGGGTCCGGACCCGGGTGGTTTACTGGGCCGGCTTGGCGCTGGTTTGTTCCAGCCGGGCCAGCATTTCGGCCGGCGGCACGTAACCGCCCAGCTGGGTGCCGTCGGCGGCGTAGATGGCAGGGGTGCCGTCCAGGCCCACGCGGCGGCCCAGGTCGTAGTCCCGGGTAACGGGGTTGGTGCAGTCGGCCTGGGGCAGGTCCTTGCCGGCCTTGGCCTCGGTCAGGGCCTTGCGGCGGTCGGGCGCGCACCAGACGTTGACGGCCTTCTGGAAGGACTCCGAGCCAACGCCCGCACGCGGGTAGAACAGGTAGTTGATCGTGATGCCCAGGCGGTTGTACTCGGCGATCTCGGTGTGCATGCGGCGGCAATAACCACAGTCGATGTCGGTGAACACGGTGACTTCGTACTTGGGCTGGGCGGCCGGGAAGCGGATGCCGGTGTCGTCGCCGACCGTGGCCAGCATGCTGGCGCGCAGCTTCGCCTCGCTGGCCTGGGTCAGGCTTTCGCGGCTGGGGATGTCGATCAGCGACCCCTGCAGCAGCTGCTTGCCATCCTCGGAGACGTAGACGATGCGGGCACCCATGGCCACTTCCAGGAAACCGGGGATCGGCGAGGGCGCGATGCCATCGACCTTCATGCCGGGCGCCAGCGTCTGCAGCGCGGCCTCGATGCTTTCGCGGGTTGCCGCGTCGGCGGTGGCGGGAGCGGAGGCCTTGGCCGCGGCCTTGCCGTCGGCGGCAACCGGGGATTCAGCGGCGCAGGCGGCCAGGGAAAAGGAGAAGGCCAGGGCGAGCAGGGTCGGACGGATCATCGGGTTTGGTTCCTTGCGGCGTTTCGGGTCCGACCCGAAGGGGGCCGGAAAGTTCAGCGATTCTCGCACAGGCGCAGGCCGCTTCAGGCGCGCGGGTGGTGCTGCTGGTGGAGGCGCTTGAGGCCTTCACGCGCGACCAGGGTGTAGATCTGGGTGGTCGAGAGCGAGCTGTGGCCCAGAAGCATCTGCAGGGTGCGCAGGTCGGCGCCGTGGTTGAGCAGGTGGGTCGCGAAGCTGTGGCGCAGCCCGTGCGGGCTTACCCGCGCCGGGTCGATGCCCGACACCACGGCCAGGCGTTTGACCACGTTCCAGAACTGCTGGCGGCTCAGCGCCTCGCCGCCCCGGCCCAGGAACAGCGGCGCCGTCGCCCGCCCCCCGGCCAGGGCCTGCCGGGCCTGGTCCAGGTAGGCCTGCAGCCAGTGCTGGGCTTCTTCACCCAGCGGCACCAGGCGGTCCTTGCCGCCCTTGCCGGTGACCCGCAGCACGCCCTGGCGCAGGTTCACCGCCATCGCCGGCAGGTTCACCAGTTCGCTCACGCGCAGGCCGGTGGCGTACATCAGCTCGACCATGGCACGGTCGCGCAGGCCGGCGGGTGTCGCCGTGTCCGAGGCCTGGATCAGGGCTTCGACCTCGCTTTCCGACAGGGCCTTGGGCAGGCTGCGCCGCAGCTTGGGTGGGTCCAGCCGCGCGGTGGGATCTTCGTCGCGCAGGCCCAGCCGCGCCTGCTGGGCGAAATAGGCGCGCAGCGCCGACAGCAGCCGGGCATTGCTGCGGGCGGCGTAACCGGCGTCGGTGCGGAAGGCGAGGTAGTCGAACAAACCCTGTCGGTCGACCGCGCCCAGGCTTTGACCGCGGGCGGCCAGCCAGCGGGCCAGGCCCTCGAGGTCGCGCCGGTAACTTTCCAGGGTCAGGCGCGCGAGCCCGCTTTCGGCCCAGGCCCGGTCCAGGAAGCCGGTGATGGCGCGCTGGTCGGCTTCCGAAGCGGGCGGCAGGGACTGGGCGCGGGCACGCCGGTCGGCGGGGGAACTGGCGGGCATGCCGGCAGCTTAGCGGTCGCCACCGGCCCCGGCTATGCTGTCGCGATGCCCGAACACCCCTCCCCTCCGAGCGCCGAGCGCGCCCGTCCGGCCCACCTTGGCTGGCGCCTGTTCGCCCTGGTCTACGACTTTTTCCCGGCGCTGGCGCTGTGGTTCGCCACCAGCGCACTGGTGTTGCTGGTGCGCGGCGGCGAGCCGGTGGTGCCCGGCAGCCTGGCTTCCTGGTTCGAACTGGCGCTGCTCTGGGCGGTGACCGGTTTTTACGCGGTGTTTTCCTGGTACCGCGGCGGCCAGACCCTGGGCATGCGGCCCTGGCGCCTGAAGGTGCTGCAGGCCGACGGTCGGCGTCCGCCGCTGCGCGCCCTGGTGCTGCGCTACGCGGTGGCGACGCTGTCGCTGTTGGCTGGTGGCCTCGGCCTGCTGTGGTGCCTGGTCGATCGCGACCGGCGCGGCTGGCATGACCTGGCCAGCGGCACGGTCCTGGTGCGGCTGGACGCCCCGCCGCGCTGAGCGCGGGGCATCACTCGCGCCGCGCGAACAGCCCCCAGCACACCGCCATCAGCGCCACCGGCGGCAACAGGTAGGCCAGGCGTGCGTCGAAGCGGTAGACGTCCGAAAGACTCACCACCAGCCGCTGCGCCAGCAGGTAGCCGATGCCGATGACGATGGCGATGAACAGCCGTTTGCCAAAGCCGCCAGAACGCAAGGACCCGAAAGCGAACGGCAGCGCCGCAAGGCACAGCACCACCACGTTGAGCGGGTAGAACCAGCGCGCCCAGTAGGCGTTTTCGAAGGCCTTGGCATCGAGGCCATTGCGTTCGAGGTAGCTGATGTTGCGCTGCAGTTCGACGCTCGACAGGTAACGCGGCCGCGCCACCGCCGACGACACCACCTCGTCGCCCAGGGCCGTGGCCCAGACTTCCGAGGCGTGGGTCTCGACCTCGACCGAACGTTCACCGAACCGGCTGCGTCGCACGTCCTTCAGGCGCCACTCGCCGCCCCGGTGTTCGGCCGAATGGGCCTGGGCCAGGGACAGCAGCCGGCCGTCGTCGTCGAATTCGTAAAGGCGCACGCCCTGCAGTTCGGTCCAGGACTGGCCGTCCACCTCGCGGCGCTGGCCGTCGCGGGCGTTGAGGAACAGGTTGCCTTCGCGCGCCCACAGGCCCGACACCCGCGCCATCACGACGTCGCCGGCCTTGGCGGAGTTCACCACCAACTGTGCCTGTTGTTCACCCATGGGCGCCGCGGTTTCGGCATTGAGCATCATCAACAGGGCCAGCAGTCCGCTCGAGCCCAGCGCGCCCAGGCCGATGCGCAGGCGCGAAAGGCCGACGGCG
>CAZXTV010000104.1:0-6685 GCA_964643705.1 uncultured Arenimonas sp.
CGGCACTTGCGTGGTCTTGCCGGCACCGGGCGGGGCCTCGAGCACCAGGCGCGGGTGTCCGGCGAGGCTGCGCAGCAGCCCCGGCAACAACTCGGAAATCGGAAAGTCAGGCCCGCCCACGGCGCGCAGTGTAGCCGCCCAACCCAAATGGGGTCAGAGAACATTTATGTTTCAATGGCGCGCTTCAAACACATATGTTCTCTGACCCCATTTTATGGACCTGATCGACATTGGCGCCAACCTGGGCCATGAAAGTTTCGAGCACGACCTGGACGCCGTGCTGGCGCGTGCGCGCGCCGCCGGCGTGAACCGGATGGTGGTGACCGGCGCCAGCCGCGCTGGTTCGGTGCGGGCGCTGGAACTGGCACGTGCGCATCCCGGCCTGCTGTGGGCGACCGCGGGCGTGCATCCGCACCACGCGGTCGAATGCACGGCCGAGGCGATTGCCGAACTGCGTGCCCTGCAGGCCGAACCCGAAGTGGTGGCGGCCGGCGAATGCGGCCTGGACTACCACCGCGACTTTTCGCCGCGCCCGGCACAGCGGCTGGCCTTCGAGCGCCAGCTGGAACTCGCCGCGGAAACGGGGCTGCCGCTGTTCCTGCACCAGCGTGACGCCCATGGTGACTTCATGGCGATCATGAAGGACTTCGACGGCAAGCTCGGGCCCGTGGTCGTGCACTGTTTCACCGGCACCCGCGAAGAGTGCTTCGACTACCTCGACCAGGACTGGCACGTCGGCATCACCGGCTGGCTTTGCGACGAACGCCGCGGCAAACATCTGCGCGAGTTCGTCAAGGACATCCCGGCCCACCGCCTGATGGTGGAGACCGACGCGCCCTACCTGCTGCCGCGCACCGTGCGCCCGATGCCGAGCCACCGACGCACCGCGCCCTTGTACCGGGCGCACATCGTCTACGAACGGGCGCGCCCCCGCGGCGAGGACCGGGCCGCCACGGCGGCGGCGACTGCCGCCGCCGCCGCGGCGTTCTTCGGCCTGCCGCCGGCCGCCTGAACCCGCGAGGTCAGGGCGACGGCGCCACGCCGACCGGGAAACACCGGTCCGGCGCCATCGTGCGCCGGGCGATGCGGGCGTAGATGCGTTCGCCCAGGTTCGCGGTGTTCTTCAGCTCCACCTTGTCCACCTTGGGCTTGCGGTCCAGGCAGACCCAGGGTTCGGGGCGGAGTCCATAGGACTGTACGGTTCCCGTGACCCAGGCGTGGCCCGACGCATCGCGGCGGATCTTGCGCTCCAGGTCCACCAGCACCTTGGCGCGCAGCTTGCAGCCATTGAACGTGACATCTTCGACGCCAAGCAGGTTGAGCGTCTTGCGGCGGGATATCTCGATCTCGTCGCCGGCGATGTCGCGATCGATGGCGGCCATCACTTCGGCGCGCATGGCGTTGCCGATGGCTTCGACGGCTCGGCAGTCAATGGCCTGGGCGTGGGCGCCGGGTGCCGCGCCCAGGAGGCCGGCGCCGACAAGGGCTAGCAGGGGCAGAAGCTTTTTCATTGGGGGATCTCCGGGGGGGTGGAAGGACAAGCCGCCGGTTCAGTCGTCGACCGGCAGTCCGTGGCGGCGACCGAAGTCGAGCGCCTGGTCGCGGAACTGGTCTTCGAGCGCCTTCATCCGCGCCCGTTCGCGCGCGCGGCATTCGCGCCCCGCCCGACCCTTCGGGCAGGCGTCGAGCGCCTGCTGGATCGCGATGGCCTGGGCCTGGATGTCATTGCCCTGCTGCCCCAGCGCCATCGCTTCCTCCAGCCCGCGCGCGGTGAACGCGGTCACGAAGCGATAGGGTGTCGTGTCGGCTTCGATGCGTGCCGCCTGGAGTTCGATCAGGTCCATCACCAGGTCGCCGCCGTCGCTGTCTGCGCCCTCGGCGCGCATCCGTTTCACCAGGCGGTTGGCGCGCACGCGGTAATCCTTCATCACGCCGACGCCCAGGCCCAGGTACGGCATCTGCGTGGCCACCGGATGCGCATTGCGGCTCACCCAGAACTGCAGGTGGCCATCCGCACCGCGGCCACGCAGGCCCTGCACGTTGCCGCCGGGGCCTTCGCCCAGGGTCTGCGGCGTGCGCGGCACCGAGCGCAGGAATTCGCGATGCAGCGCCGAGTTGCGCAGCCAGGCGAAGCCGCCGCCGAGCTCTTCGCCCAGCTGCAGGCAGGCAGGCCCGATGTCCACCTGCTTGCCGCACAGGATCGTGTCGCCGTCGGCCTGGCGCAGCAGGAAATGGAATTCACCCTGGTCGAACTGGTGCTGCGGCAGCCAGCCGCCCAGGCCCCAGTGCGGGAAGTACATGCTGTTGTCGGCCGAGTTAACGAAATAGGTGATCTCGCCCAGGCCTTCCGCCGAGTCGATGAGCTGGCGAAGGCGCAGGTCGAAGCGGTGCACGCCCAGTTCGCTTTCCGGGTTGCGCGGGAAGGCGCTGTCGGCCGCAAACGCTGCTTCGGCGCGCGTGCGCAGGATCGCCAGCTGCTTGACCGCGTTGAGGTCGGTGATCTCCTCGCCGTGCGCGATCCACGCCTCGTCGGTGCCCGACTCCACCACCTCGATCGGCGGCAGTTCGAAGGGGTTGTGGATCTCCTCGATAACCTCGCCGGCCAGGTCACGCGCTTCGGGCGTGCCCGACTCGACGATGGGCAGTGCCGGCGCGAACGGGTCGCTGGCCGACGCCGGCGCGGGCATCGTGACCTCGCCGGCCTCGCGGGCCGCTTCGCTGCCCGACTCGACGACGTCCGGCGGCGGCGGGTCGAACGGGTTGGGCAGCCGGCCGGTGGCCGCCAGCGCCGCACCCGCGATGACCACCGCGGCCCCCGTGCCGATCCAGGCGACCCGCCGGCTCATGGCTTCACCAGTTCGACGCGGCGGTTGAGCGCGCGTCCGGCTTCACTGGTGTTGGGCGCGACCGGTTCGGACTCGCCGGCGCCGCGCGAGCGAAGGCGCCGGTCGGAAACGCGGTGGTCGACCACCAGGGCCGAACGTACGGCCAGCGCGCGGTCCTCGCTCAGGCGCTGGTTGGCGCCGGCGTCGCCGATGTCGTCGGTGTGGCCGACGATTTCGAGCTGCAGCGAAGGATCGGCGCGCATCAGTTCCGCCACCTGCGCCAGCGCGTCGGACGACTCCGCCCGCAGCGTCGCCTTGCCGGTGTCGAAGTAGATGCCGTCGAGCCGCACCTTGCCCGCCGCGGCCAGCTCGGCCGCCAGCTCGGAGGCATCCACCCCGGCCTGGCCGGTCTGCATGGCCTCGCCTTCGACCACGTAGACCCAGCTGCGATGTTTGTTCACCATCACCGCCGCGGCGATCGCACGGCCCGCCACCTGGCCTTCGGCGGCGAGGTAACGGAAGTCGCCGCCGACGCCGATGTTCATGTCGGCGACGCGGGTCCAGTTGGCCTCGCGCGTGCCGGTACCGCCGCATTCGGCGCGTCCGGCGCAGCGGTGCACGATGCGCAGGCCCTGGCCGGTGAGCGCCTGCTCGTAGTTGCGGGCGATCTCCAGCGTGGACCGGCCACCGGGATTGTCGTAGACGTCCTTGCTGACCCGGCCTTCCAGGCGGCGGCTGCGCAGGTCGCCGTTGTCTTCGCGGCCGGTGACGAAGTTGTATTCGTCGAAAGCCTGGACGTCGCTGTCGCGTTGGCTCGAACCGGCATAGGGCACGATGCGGAAGCCCGCCTCCGGTGCAGCCAGTCCGCCTGGCGTCGCCGCCGCCGGCCGCGACACCCGGCCACGCTCGTCGACGTACTCGACCTCTTCGCCGCGACGGCGGGCGTCACTCGCGCAGCGTTGGTCGCCCAGGGCGCAGCGCGTGGCCCGGCGCACCTCGCGGTCGACGGCGCGCTCGACCTCCCCCTGAACCGCCCGTTCGGCCGTGCGCTTGAGTGACTTGCCCAGGTCCTGGCCAAGGCCGGGCAGCGGCATGGCCATCAGCGCGACGAGGAAAAGAAGGGGATGAACACGCATGGGACGCTCCGGCTGGATTCTGGGGGACTCAAGGCAATACGCTTTCCGTCGCGGAACCGTGCCACGAAGCGGTTTTCACAGGGCGCCAGGGCAGGACAGCGCGGCGCCGGGCCGGGCCAGGCAGTCAAACGCGAGCTCCCGGTTTTCCCAGGGGCCGGGCATGGCCTCCACCGCCGCCAGCACGGCCGGCCGCAGTTCGGCCGCCGCCGCCGGGTCGGTGGCGTCAAGCACCGCCAGGCGAAGCCGCCATATCCGCAGCCAGGTGGGTGCGATGGGTTTCGGCGCATCCCCTGGCTTTGCCGCCGGCAGCAGCTTCGCGGCCACTTCAGGCTTGCCCTCGTGCAGGGCCAGCTCCGCGTCCAGGTTGGCAAGCGAGGAGCCCTCGGCCGCCGCATCGGGGCATTTCGCGCGGGCAGCCCGGGCACCGTCCAGGTCACCGGCGACCAGATGCGCGCCCACGGCATAACCGCAGCCGTTGGCACGCCAGCGACTGTCGGGGCCTTCACCCAGGGCCACGCGCATCGCGTCGGCGGCCGCGACGTCGGCCTCGGCACCGGCCACGTCGCCCATCAGGGCGCGGAGTTCGGCACGGTGCAGCACGCAGCTCAGGGCGTGCACGTGGACCCGCTTCAAGGCCGCGTCGATCGTAAGCGTTCGGTCCAGCAGTGCCAGGGCTTCCGCGCGGCGGCCCTGGTCCAGGGCAAGGCCGGCGGCATTGCAGTAGGCGATGGCGGCGATCACGTGGGGCTCGGCGTAGTTGTCGTCCGCCACTTTCACTGCGGCCTCGGCGAGTTCCTGCGCCCGCGGGTAGTCGGGCCAACGCCGGAGCGTCGGCACCGCATCGGCGTAGGTGAAGGCCAGCCAGCCGGGGTTGTCGGCATAAACCCGACTGGCCACCTCCAGCCTTTCCTCGAAGAGTTCGCGGTCGTCGGGGTTGTCCAGCAGCGCGTCCACCGTGGACAGCAGTTCCAGGTACTTCAGATGCGAGCGGGTGCCCCGAACGTCGTCGGCGCGGAAGCGTTCCCGCAGCGGCTCGATGCGTGCCAGCGCCTGCACGTTGTCGCCGGCCGCGGACTCCGCCGTGGCCAGGGACATCTGCAGGTTGATCAGTTCAAGCTCGCCGGCATCGTGCTCCCGCGCCAGGGCCAGCGCCTGTCCTGCCAGCGTCACGGAACGGCGTGCCTCGCCCAGCGAGCGCAGGTAGTCGGCGTAGTCCACCAACAGGGTCCAGTGCAGCCGTGGGTCCAGGTCGGGCGTGTTCGCGGCCAGGGCCAGCCCACGGTCGAAAAGCGCCCTGGACGCGTCATATTCACCGCGGGCGGCGCGGGCACCGGCGATCAGCCGCAGCAGGTCGGCCGCAACCTCGGGCTGCCCGGCTTCCATCGCGGCGTCCAGGCGGGCCTCGCCCGCATCCAGCAGTTCGGCGGCGGTCGTCTCGCGGCCAAGGCTGGGGTCGGAGGCCGCCAGCATTTGTGCGACGTAGTCGCGCACCGCTTCGGCGCGGCTGCGTGCCGCCTCCGCGTCGGCCTGGGCCTCGCGGGCTGCCTGGGCCTGGGCGCGCGCCTCGCCGGCCTGCCAGAGGCTGGCCCCGACGCCCAGGGTGATGCTGGCCACCAGCGCAACGGCCAGCGCCGCCGGCAGCGGATGCCGGCGGACCCAACGCTGCAGCCGGTAGCCGGTGCCCCCGCGACGGGCCTGCACGGGCCTGCCGCCCAGCCAGGCGCGCAGGTCGGCAGCCAGGTCGGCGGCACCGGCGTAACGCTGGCCGGGCTCGCGGGCCAGGGCCTGGCGCAGAACGGCCTGCAGGTCGGCGGGCAGCCCGCAGTCACTGGGCAGGACCACGGTGTCGGCGGATTCGGGCAATACCGGCGGCGCCCGCAGCAGCAGCGTGTGCAGCAGCGCGCCCAGGCCATAAACGTCGGTGGCGGTGGACACGGGCCCGCCGCGGCGCTGTTCGGGCGCGGCGTAGCGGGGGGTCAGCGGATAGCTGCCGCCGCTGGTGAGTTCGGAAGCACCCTCCTCGAGCACGCGCGAAATGCCGAAATCCAGCAGCACCACCGCGCCATCGGCGTCCACCATGACGTTGCCGGGCTTGATGTCCCGGTGCACGACCAGATGCCGGTGCGCATGCGCCACCGCATCGGCCAGCGCCGCCACCCTTTCGACGATGGCGCGCACGCCCGGCTGCATGCGGGTGCACCAGGCATCGATGGCCTCGCCGTCGACCATGGCCATGGCGAACCACGGCCGCCCGTCCGGCGCGACGCCAGCGTCGAACAAGGGTGCAATGCCCGGATGCCGCAGCTTGGCCAGGATGTCGATTTCCCGGGCGAAGCGGGCGCGGGCTTCGTCGGTGGGCGTCGGCAGCGCCAGCAGCTTGACCGCGGCGACCTGGTCTTCGGGCGCCACGCTCGAACGGGCGCGATAGACCACCGACATGCCGCCGCGACCCAGCACCGGTCCGATGCGCCAGCGTCCCAGCTGTTCCGGCGAATGCGTGCCAGGGAGGCGATGGTCGAGCGGGCCGTTGCCGGCCTCGGCGCGCCGCATGCGTTCGACGCGTTCGCGCACCGGCGGCGGCGCCTCCGCCAGCCTGCGGGCGGCCTGGTCAGGCTGCAGTTCGCCGAGCTGTTCGAACAGCGCGATGGCGTCCTGCCATATTTTAGAATCGGGTTCGTCGCCGGCACCGGCAATTGTTTCATTCCATCATTGAGTGCAGTGACT
>CAZXTV010000105.1:0-6674 GCA_964643705.1 uncultured Arenimonas sp.
CATGAACTGGAACGACCTGGTCAGCTGGACCCTGGCCCGCGGCCTTTGCGGGCTGGAGAACATGGCCCTGATCCCGGGCACGGTCGGCGCCGCGCCGATCCAGAACATCGGCGCCTACGGCGTCGAGGTCGGCGAGTTCGTCGAAGCGGTCGAGGCCTTCCAGCGCGATACCGGCCAGGTCAAGCGCCTGCCGGCCGCCGACTGCGGTTTCGGTTACCGCGACAGCCTGTTCAAGCGCGAACCCGACCGCTGGGTGGTCACGGCGCTGGAACTGCGCCTGCCGCGCCAGCGTGAACTTCGCCTCGACTACGCCGGCGTGCGCGAGGAGCTGGCGGCCATGGGCGTCGAGGATCCGCGCGCCGTGCACGTCGCCGAGGCCATCAGCCGCATCCGCACCCGCAAGCTGCCCAACCCGGCGCTGTTGGGCAACGCCGGCAGCTTCTTCAAGAACCCGGTGGTGGACGCCGGCACGGCCTCGGCCCTGAAGGCCGAACACCCTGCCCTGCCGGTGTTCGCCGGTCCGGACGGCGGCCACAAACTGTCCGCCGCCTGGCTGATCGAAGCCTGCGGCTGGAAGGGCCACCGCGAAGGAGATGCCGGCGTCGCCGGGCAGCACGCCCTGGTGCTGGTAAACCATGGCCAGGCCAGCGGCGGGCAGTTGCTGGACCTGGCGCGCCGCATCGCCGGATCGGTGCGCGAACGATTCGGCGTCGCACTCGAACCCGAACCACGCATCATCGGCGCGCGCTTCGACGCCGGGTGAACAGCCCGGCCGCCCCGGCTTCCCAGGTGGGCCGCGCCGTCGGGCTGATGGCGCTGTCGACGGTGCTGTTCGGCTTCATGGCGGTCTGCATCCGCCTGGCGTCCGAGCAGCTGCATCCGTTCGAGATCGCCTTCTTCCGTAATTTCTTCGGCTTCGTGATCCTGCTGCCGATCCTGTTCCGGCACGGGCCCTCGCTGCTGCGCACCGACAAGCTGGGCTTTTACATCGGCCGCTGCAGCATCGGCATGGTGTCCATGCTGGCGGGCTTCTGGGCCATCGTGAACCTGCCGCTGGCGCAGGCGATCGCGCTCTCGTATTCGACGCCGCTGTTCGTCACCATCGCCGCGGTGCTGGTGCTTGGCGAGGTGGTTCGGGCCCGCCGGTGGACGGCGGTGATCGTCGGCTTCCTGGGGGTGATGCTGATCGTGCAGCCCTTTGGCCAGTCGTTCACGGCGGCCAGCCTGGTGGCGGTGCTGGCGGCGGTGGCCAGCGCCAGCGCGGCGATCAGCATCAAGTTCCTGTCGCGCACCGAACACCCCGATGCCATCGTCATCTGGACCACGATGCTGTGGATCCCGATGTCGCTGCTGCCGGCGCTGATGGTCTGGGAAATGCCGGTGGGCATCACCTGGCTGTGGATCGTGCTGGCCGGTTCGCTGGGCAGCATCGCCCACATGTTCTGGACGCGCGCGCTGCGCCTGGGCGACGCCTCGATGCTGACCCCGATCAGCTTCCTGCAGATCCTGGTCGTGGGTGCCTTCGGCTGGTGGCTGTTCGGGGAAACCCTGGACCGCTGGACCATCCTGGGCGCGTCGATCATCTTCGGCTCGAACGTCTACATCGCCCGCCGCGAAGCCAAGCTGGCGCGGCAGGCGGTGACCGACCCGGACATCAACCCCGAAACACCGGCGCCGCGCTGAGCCGGCTCAGTCGTCCTCGCCGGCCATGTTCCGGCGGATGCGCGTGGCGGCGCTTTGCCGCGGCGGGTCCAGCTCGCCCTCCGGCACCGCCAGCAGGGGCTCGATGACCTCGGCCAACAGGGCCTGCCCGGCGGTCTCGTTCCCGGCCGCGCGTTCGGCCTTGGCCAGGTGCCAGGCGGCGACGTAGGTTTCAGGGTGTTCGGCGCCCAGTGCCTCGCGGCGCAGGCGGTAACTTTCGGCAAAGGCGTCGCGGGCGGCGCGATGCTGGCCCTGCGCGGCCAGCAGCTTGCCTTCGATGCCCAGCAGCGCGTGGGTCTGGGGATGTTTTTCGCCCAGCACGCCAAGCACGCGCGGCTTGACCTCCTGCAGCCGCGCCCGGGACTGATCGTCGCGTCCGGCCTTGTGCAGGGTTCCCAGGTGGTTGACCTCGACGAACAGGGTATCGGGATGATCCGGCCCCAGCAGCGCGCGGCGACCGTCGATGACTTCCCGCTCCAGCACCAGCGCCGCGTCGAACTGCTTGTCCTGGGCCAGCATCGCCGACAGGTTCAGGCGCGAGCGCAACACGTCGCGCGTTCCCGGGCCCAGCACCCTTTCCCGGGCTTCGAGCACCTCGCGGGTGATGGCGATGGCGTCGCCGCGCAGCCCCGGGTCGTTTTCCCGCGCGGCGCGGTCGTTGATCATGTTCGCCAGGTTGCTGCGCTGGTTGAGCGTGGACGGGTGCTCGCGCCCCAGCTTGCGCGCGAAGATGTCCGCCAGCTCACGCTGCATCTGCAGGGCGGCGTCGATGTCGCCGGACAGCACCCGCAGGATCGCGAGGTTGGCCATCGTGGCCAGCGTATCGTCGTGTTCGGCGCCCAGCAGTCGGGCGCGACGCGGGTAGAGGTCCTCGAGGATCGCGCGCGCGCGCGCCTGGTCGCCGGTGCGGGCGTGGCTGATCGCCAGGTTGTTGAGCACCGACATCGACTGCACGTCGTCCTGGCCCCTGGCCGAGACCAGGCGGTCATAAAGTGCCTGCTGGCGGTCACGTGCCTCGGGCAGCCGTCCCAGGCCAGCCAGGGCGCCGGCGATGTTCAGTTCCAGGGCCACGGGCAGGTCGGCGCTGGGGCCCAGGTCGGCCACCTTTGGTTCAAGGGACTCCAGCATTGCCAGGGCCCCCGCCAGGTCGCCACGATTGCCCTGGGCGGCGGCCTGCTTGCGGCGCGCATCCACGGTCCCGGGATGGTCCGGCCCCAGGTCGGTTTCCCGACGTGCCGCCACGGCCTTGAAGGCCTGCTCGGCCTGGGCGTTCAGCGCCAGCGCGTCGTACACGTCGCCCACGGATTCACGCAGGTCGGCGGCCAGCAGGGGCTGGTCCGCGAAGTCGCGTTCGATCGCGCTTTCGGCGCCGGCGAGCAGCTGCTTCCCCAGCAAGCGCCGCGCCAGGTCGGGCGGACTGGCCTGGGCCAGCAGCAGCTCGAGCTCGCCGGACCGCGACGGGTTGGCGGCAAGCAGTTGCTCGCGCAAGCCCGTCGCCAGCTCCACGCCCATGGCTTCGACGTCGATGCCTTCGAGCATCGCCTGCTGGAAGGCAGCCACGCGTTCGAGGTCGGCGCTGCGCTGCTGCGCCAGCGCGCGCTGTTCCCGCGCCTGTTGCAGGCCATAAAGCGACAGGCCCAGGCCCACCAGCACCGCGACCGACACCGCGGCTGCGGCGGCGAACGCCAGCCGGTTCCGGCGCAGGTACTTGCCCAGCACGTAGCGCCGGCCGCTGGGCACCGCCTGCAGCGGCAGGTCGTCGAGGAATCGCTGCAGGTCCTGGGCCAGTTCGGCGGCCGAACTGTAACGTTCGGCCCGGTCCCGGCGCATGGCCTTGAGCACGACCCAGTCAAGTTCGGTACGCAGCACCTTGCGCAGCCGCGGCTGGCTCAGCCCCAGCTGGCTGGCGCGGGCCGCCGTATTGCCGGGAGCCAGGGTATGGATCTGGACCGACGGCGGACGCACCGTGGTGTCGGCGGTGTGTTCGGCACCGGCGGTGTCGTCGCCGACGCCCGGCCGGCGACCTGCAAGCAGTTCATAGAGCAGCACGCCCAGCGAATACACATCGGACCGGGTGTCGACCTCGACGCCCTCCAGGCCCGCCTGTTCCGGGCTCATGTAGTCGGGGGTGCCGGCACGTTCGAGTTCGCCGGCGCGTTCGCCGACCGCCAGCGAGCGGCGGGCCGCGGTGGCGATGCCGAAATCGATGATCTTGGGCAGCGGCCGGCCATCGACTTCGGTCACCAGGATGTTGCCCGGCTTGAGGTCGCGATGGATCACGCCCTTCTGGTGGGCATGCTGGACGCCCTCGCAAACCCGGATGAAAAGCTCGAGTCGTTCGCGCAGCGGCAGGCTGCGCTCCTCGCAGTAACCGGTGAGCGGGCTGCCTTCGATGAACTCCATCACGAAGTAGGGATAACCCTCGGGCGTCGCGCCGGCGTCGTAGACCTGGGCGATGGCCGGGTGCTTCATTTGCGCCAGCATCTGCCGCTCGACCTCGAAATAGGCCAGCAGGCGGGCGTCCAGGCGCCGGGCGTGCAGGAGCTTGATCGCCACGGTCCGGCGGACCGGCTCAAGCTGGCCGGCCCGGTAGACCTCGCCCATGCCGCCCCGGCCCAGCAAGGCCTCCACGCGGTAGCGGCCGAGCCGCGAGCCAGGGGCCAGCGCGGCGCCATCGGCCGCGGGCCCGCCCGGGCCTGCGCGCGTGGGAAGCCCTTCGGTAGCCGCCAGATCGTCGTCCGTACTGCCGCCCATGCCCCTCCCCTCTTCGACCGGGGCAGTGTAGCCCAGGCAAACATGCACCCCGGCAAACGGCTAAACTCGATTCCAGCCCTTCCGCCTGACTCCGATGCGCCAGACCGAGAAGATCTGCACGACCCAGCGCACCCTGCTGAGCGATGGCCCGCTACGTTCGGCGCCACGTTCGGCCTGCGTGGTCGTGATCCACGGCGAAGGCCTGGGCAGGCGCGCCGACCTGGGCGAGGCGCCGGTCGTCATCGGCCGCTCGCCCGAATCGGACCTGCACATCCCGCACAACTCGGTGTCGCGCTGGCATTGCCGGATATGGCGCGATGGCGACACCTATTACATCGCCGACATGGGCGCGACCAACCGTACCCGCGTCAACGACAAGGCCGTGGGCCAGGCCGAACTGACCGACGGCGACCACATCACCCTGGGCGAATGCATCCTCAAGTTCATCAGCCACTCGAGCGTCGAGGCGCGTTACCACCAGGAGGTCTACCAGCTCGCGACGCGCGACGCCCTGACCGAACTCTACAATCGCCGGCATTTCATCGAATCGGTGGACCGCGAGATCGCCCGCGCGACCCGCCACGGCCGGCCGCTGGTGATGTGCATCATCGACGTGGACCTGTTCAAGCCGGTCAACGACAGGTACGGGCACATCGCCGGCGACGGGGTGCTGCGCCAGTTGGCCGCCATCGTGCGCGGTTTCGTGCGCGGGGAGGACGTCGCGGCGCGCATCGGCGGGGAAGAGTTCGCGGTCATGCTGCCGGAAACCGACCTCGAGGCCGCCCGCGCCTTTGCCGAGCGCCTGCGCGAGGCCGTCGCCGCCACCGCCTTCGAACTGGGCGGCGAAACGCAAAGCCTGACCATCAGCATCGGGATCGCCAGGCTCGCCCCCGGACGGGAAGAGCGCAGCCCGCTGATGGAGGCGGCCGACGCGGCGCTTTACCGGGCCAAGGAATCGGGTCGCAACCGGGTCTGCGTCGAACCCTAGTCTGCGGCGCCGGGGACAGTCCGCGGTCCGCGGTGGTTGGGACGCACCAGCAGGTACACCCCCGACACCCAGGCCAGGGCCGCGGTCCAGCCGGCAAGGATGTCGGACGGGAAATGCACGCCCAGGTAGACCCGCGAAGCGCCCACCCAGGCCGTGAACGCCAGCCCCAGCACCAGCGCCGGCCAGCGCCACGGCGTGTACCAGACCAGGAGCACGATCGTCGCCGCCAGGCTCATCGCGCCCATGGCATGGCCACTGGGGAAGCTGTAGCTGTGTTCGGGCGCGATCGACAGCCACAGCGACGGCCGTTCGCGCACGAACACGGCCTTGGCCAGCAGGTTGAGCAGGGCCGAGCCGCCAACCGCCAGGCCGAAATACGTGGCGCGACGAATCCGCCCGGCCGCCAGCAATCCCGCGAACACGGCCACCGCCCCCGGCACCACGCCCCAGGTGAAACCGAGCTGGCTGGCCAGCAGCATGGCCTGGTCCAGCGCTGGCGAGGCCGATGCCCCGGCCCAGCGCAACAGGGGTTCGTCGAAACCCAGCGGGTCGGCTTCGCGGATTTCCTCGGCGAGTTCGGAAAACGCCGACAGCGGCAGCGCGATGCCCAGGAAAACCAGCAGCAGGCGCCGCCATCGCCGCGCCAGCAGACGACGGGTGCCTCGCCAGAGCGCCGGCGCGTGCGCCAGCAGGCGGGCCCAGTGGTGGACGAGCCGGTCGCGGCGGATCAGCCGGCGTCCCCGCCGTAGCGCCGCGCGACGTACTGGTCGATCACGCCGACGAATTCGTCGGCGATGTTTTCACCACGCAGGGTCATGGCCTTCTGGCCATCGATGAACACCGGCGCCGAAGGCGCTTCGCCGGTGCCCGGCAGCGAGATGCCGATGTCGGCATGGCGCGACTCACCCGGGCCGTTGACCACGCAGCCCATCACCGCCAGCGACAGGTTCTCGACGCCGGGGTACTTGAGCTTCCAGACCGGCATCTGGCCGCGCACGTGTTCCTGCACCTTTTGCGCCAGCACCTGGAAAAACTCGCTGGTGGTGCGGCCGCAGCCCGGGCAGGCGGTGACCAGCGGGGTGAACGCGCGCAGGCCCATCGTCTGCAGCAGTTCCTGCGCCACCTGCACCTCCAGCGTGCGCGGGGCGCCGGGCTCGGGCGTGAGCGAAATGCGGATCGTGTCGCCGATGCCTTCCTGCATCAGCACCGCCAGCGCCGCGGCCGAAGCCAC
>CAZXTV010000106.1:0-6569 GCA_964643705.1 uncultured Arenimonas sp.
GGTATTCATCCAGGTCGTCGGCATTGAAGGCGACCAGGTCGCTGACCTGCTGGCCTTCGGGATCCACGATCACCAGTTCGTCGCCGGCGGCCAGGGTTTCGGCGCGGGCCGAACACGGCGGGATGCGTTGCAGTGAATTCATCGCGGCTTGCTCACGTGGAAGGGGCAGCGCCAGCCGGCTTCGACGGCGCGACCGCTGTACTGGCGGGTTTCCGGCGCGGTGCCGAAATCAGCCAGGTTCGGATTGATCGAACCCTGCAGTGCGATGTCGCGTTCGCGGGTGGCCGCCTGCATCTTGGCGTATCGGCCGTCCTCGCGCAGCCGGTCGAACTGGCGGTGGGAATTGAACACCAGCGCCGGCATCGGCGTGCGCCGCGCCAGGCGCGAGGCACCCGGATGCAGGCCGATCACGAAAAACGGATGGCCGCCCAGGCTCAGGCTGAACTGCGGGCTGTCCGGGTCGCGCGAAACGTCCTTCGCCCAGCGCGTGCCGCGGCGAACGTCCAGCAGGTGCAGGCGCTGCAGCTGCGACCACAGCAGCGCTTCGAAACGCTGTTCGTCGGTGTCGGCGGGCCCGGCGAAAACGGCGGCCAGCGAATGCACCCGGCTGTCGTCGGGCCCGTCGCGGTCGCGCAGCTTGGCGAACCTGGCGATCCGGTCCAGCAGCGGGCCATCGTTGGCACGCGAGCCCAGGGGGCCGAAGGCGACGACGTCCAGCCCGTCGCGGGCCAGCGCGGCTTTCGCGCCGACGCAGGGAAAGTCGGCGGCTTCGACATGGTCGCGAAACCCCGCGACCAGCGATCGGTCGTTCTGATCGGCCGGTGCAACCTGGGGGCGTCCGGAAAACGTGCGCATGGCGGCGGGACTCGTATTCGGGCTTGGCCACCACCCTAACGAGCCGCCGGTGTCCCGGAATTAAACCTGCAGAACGCAGGCGGGCCATTGCAAACTGCATTCGCCGCCCCAACCCATCTGGCGATGACTCCACTTTCGATTCTCGACCTCGCTCCCGTCACCGTGGGCAGCACGCCCGCGCAGACCTTCGCCAACGCGCTTGACCTGGCGCGTGCCGGTGAACGCCTGGGCTACCGCCGCTACTGGCTGGCCGAACACCACAACATGCCGGGCATCGCCAGCGCCGCGACGGCGGTGCTGATCGGCCATGTCGCCGGCGGCACGTCGCGCATCCGCGTCGGTGCCGGCGGCATCATGCTGCCCAACCATTCGCCGCTGCAGGCCGCCGAAGCCTTCGGCACGCTGGGCACGCTGTTCCCGGGCCGCATTGATCTAGGCCTGGGCCGCGCGCCGGGCACCGACCAGGCGGCGGCCAAGGCGCTTCGACGTTATTACGACAATGCCGAGGAGTTCCCGCGCGACGTGGTCGAGCTGCTGCGCTATTTCGAACCCGCACAGCCAGGCCAGGCGGTGCAGGCCGTGCCCGGCGCCGGCGTGGCCATCGAAGCCTGGATCCTGGGTTCAAGCCTGTTCGGCGCCCGGCTGGCGGCGGCGCTGGGTTTGCCCTATGCCTTTGCTTCCCACTTCGCGCCCGACGCGCTGGACCAGGCGCTGGCGGTGTACCACCGCGAGTTCCGGCCTTCGGCGCGACTGGAAAAGCCGCACGTGATGCTGGCGCTGAACGTCGTCGCGGCCGATACCGACGAAGAGGCCGCGCGGCTGTTCACCACCCAGCAGCAGGCCTTCGTCAACCTGCGCCGGGGCCGCCCCGGCCTGGTGCCGCCGCCGCTGGAAAACGCCGCCGCCATCGACGACTACTGCAGCCCGGCCGAAAAACACATGATCGACGCCAGCCTGGCCTGCCGCGCCGTCGGCTCGCCGGCCTCGGTGCGCGCGAAGATGCAGGACTTTGTTGAACGCCACCGCCCGGACGAGCTGATCCTTACCGCCAACATCTACGAGCACGCCGCCCGCGTGCGCTCCTTCGAACTGACCATGGACGCCTGGAAAGCATGAGCGCGCCGAAGCTGTTCCAAGCCCTGGCCCTGGGTTCGCTGACGCTGGCCAACCGCATCGTCATCGCGCCGATGTGCCAGTACTCGGCGGTGGACGGCGGCATGACCGACTGGCACCTGATCCACCTGGGCCAGCTGGCGCTGTCGGGCGCCGGCCTGCTGACCATCGAAGCCACGGCCGTGCTTCCGGAGGGCCGAATTTCCTACGCCGACGTCGGACTGTGGGACGACGCCACGGAAGCCGCGATGGCGAAGGTGCTGCAGGGCGTAAGGCGCTGGTCGTCGATGCCCATCGCCATCCAGCTCGCGCATGCGGGGCGCAAGGCGTCCACCGACCTGCCCTGGCACGGCGGCGGGCAGCTCGCGCCCGGCCATGCCCATGGCTGGCAGACGGTTGCTCCCTCGGCGCTGCCCTTTCGCGAAACCGACGCTGCGCCCAGCGCGATGACCCACCAGGACATGCGCGACGTGCGCGAGGCCTTCGCGGCCGCCGCCCGTCGTTCGGCGCGGCTGGGCATCGACGCCGTCCAGATCCACGCCGCGCACGGCTACCTGCTGCACCAGTTCCTGTCGCCGCTGTCGAACCAGCGCGACGATGAGTACGGTGGCTCGCTCGAAAACCGCCTGCGGTTTCCGCTGGAAGTCTTCGAGGCGGTGCGGGCGGCGTTTCCAGCCGACCGCCCGGTCAGCGTGCGCGTTTCCGGCACCGACTGGGTGCCGGGCGGCTGGGACAGCGACGACACCGTGGCGTTTGCCAGGGAGCTGGAAAAACGCGGCTGCAGCGTGATCCACGTGTCCAGCGGCGGCCTGCATGCTTCGCAGCAGATTCCCGTCGGCCCGGGTTACCAGGTGCCGCTGGCGCGCGCGGTGAAACAGGCCGTCGGTATCCCGGTGGTGGCAGTGGGTCTGATCACCGGCTACGACCAGGCCGAATCGATCCTCGCCAGCGGCGACGCCGACCTGATCGCCATCGCGCGCGGCGCGCTTTACGACCCGCGCTGGCCCTGGCACGCCGCCGCCCACCTGGGCGCCAGCGTCATCGCGCCGCCGCAGTACCTGCGCTCGCAGCCACGGGAGTACGCCAGGCTGCTGGTGCAGGGCGGCGGTACCGCCACGCTCTAGGCGGGCGGGCCGGCGCTGGCCACGTCGCTTTCGATGTGGCCGTCAAGCAGCGACACCGTCCGGTCGCACTGCTCCGACAGGCGCGCATCGTGGGTCACCAGCTGCACGGCGCAGCCGACCTCGCGGTTGAACTGGCGGAACAGTTCGAACACCTCGCCGGCCGACTTGCTGTCGAGGTTGCCGGTGGGTTCGTCCGCCAGCAGCAGGGCCGGGCGCGTTACCAGGGCGCGGGCCACGGCCACGCGCTGCTGCTGGCCGCCCGAAAGCTGGTCGGGGCGGCGGTCTTCCAGGCCGGCCAGGCCCACTTCGGCCAGCAGCCCGCGTCCGCGCTCAAGCTGGTCGGCCGTTGGTTTGCCGCTGGCGACGATCAGCGGCATCAGCACGTTCTCCAGCGCCGTGAAGGCCTGGATGAGGTGGTGGAACTGGAACACGAAGCCGATCTGGTTGCGGCGCAGCGCGGTGCGCTCGTCGTCGCCCATCTTCCCGGTCGGCCGGCCCAGCAGGAAAAGTTCGCCCTCGGTCGGGCGGTCGAGCAGGCCGACCAGGTTGAGCAGGGTGCTTTTGCCCGAGCCCGAGGCGCCCACCAGCGCGGCGAAATCGCTGCGCTGCAGGCGCAGGTCCAGGCCGTGCAGCACCTCCACCTGCGTGGGCTTGCCGACGTTGTAACTCTTGCGCAGGCCCTGCAGCCGCAGCACTTCCTGGCCGGCGTCATGCTCAGACATGGCGGATCGCCTCCACCGGGTCCAGGCGCGCGGCGCGCCGGGCGGGGATCGCCGCCGAGACCACGCCAGTCACCGTCGCCAGCAGCGCCGCGAACACCGGCAGCCAGGGGTCGACGGGAATGAAAAACAACTTCGGGCCGAAGGTGTTGAAGGCCCCGACCAGCCCATAACCCGCCAGGCCGCCAACCACCGAGCCGGCCAGGCCGAACAGCCCGCCCTGGACCAGGAACACGCGCAGCATCTGCGCCCGGGTGGTGCCCATCGCGCGAAGGATGCCGATCTCGCGCGTGCGCTGCACCACGCTCACCGACAGCACGCTGGCGATGCCCAGGGCGACGCTGAGCGCCACGAACACGCTGATCATCTGCGTCGAAAGGCTCTGCGAGCGCAGGGCGTTCATCAGCTGGGCGTTGGTTTCCATCCAGCTTTCGGCCTTGACGCCGGTGAGGCGGGCGATGCGCGCGGCCACCGCTTCGGCGGCGAAGATGTCGTCGACCGTCACGTCGATCACCGTCGCGGCGCCGGGCAGGTCCAGCAGCGACTGCGCCTGTTTCATGTCCAGGTACACGTAGCGGGCATCAAGTTCGCGTACGCCCAGTTCGAAGATGCCCGCCACGTTGACCACCGTTTCCCGGCCCTGGCCGCCGTCCAGGCGCAGCTTGTCGCCCACGCCCAGGCCAAGGTCGGCGGCCAGCTGGCTGCCGATGACGGTGTCGCCGGCGCCGATGCGGAACCGGCCGGCGACGATGTCGTCGCTGATCGGGATGATGCGCTGGTAGCGAACGGCATCGATGCCGATAAGCGCCACCGACTCGATCGCCTCGCCCCGGCGCGCGAAGGCCGGGCCGGAGATAACCGGCGACGCGGCGGTCACCTGCTCGAGCACGTCCAGCACGCCCAGCACCTGCTGCCAGTTGTTGATCGAACGCAGGCGCTGGGCGCGGCGGGTTTCCAGCACCAGCTGGGTGGTGCCTTCCGGCGGCGGCAGCACGCGGTTGTTTTCTTCGGTGGGCACGATGCGGATGTGCGCCTGGGTGCCCAGCGTGCGTTCGATGATGTTGTCCTGCAGGCCGGTGATCAGCGCGGTCAGGAACACGATGACCGCCACGCCCACGGCGATGCCGACCAGGATGAGCGTGCTTTGCGACTTGCCCTCGCGCAGGAAGCGGGTGGCGATGGTCCATTCGGCCCACATCGCGTCAGTCGAGCCTGGCCGGGAGTTCTTTGCGGGTGGCCGGATCGTCGGCATCAGCGGGGATGCCAGCGGCGCGAATGCGCACGCGGCTGCCTTCGGCGATGTCGGCGCCGCCGTCGGCCAGCACCCAGTCGCCGTCCTGCAGGCCGGCCGTCACTTCGGTCAGCGCCAGGCCGCGCAGGCCCAGTTCCACCGGGTGCCGGCTGGCGCGGCCATCGGCCACGCGCCAGACCTGCGCCGAGTTGCCGTCCAGCGCGGCAAGCGCGTCGTTGGGAACCACCAGCGCCCGGTCGCGGCGGCCGGTCTGCACGTTCACCGACACGGTCATGTCCTGGCGCAGGAAGTCGGGCACGGGCGAGACGGCCAGGCGGATGTCCACCGAACCACGCTGCGCATCGACGCTGGGCGCGATGAAGCTGACCGTCGCGGGAAAGGGACGGGACGGGAAGGCGTCGGCCACGCACATCGCCGGCTGGCCCAGCGCCAGCACCCCGAGGTTCTTCTCGTCCAGTGGCACCAGCAGTTCGGTGTCGCCGGCGCGGGCGATCTCGAACAGCACGCGGCCCGGCTGCACCAGGTCGCCGGGTTCAACGTTGCGGGTGAGCACGGTGCCGGCGACTTCGGCGCGGATCGTGGTTTTTTCCAGCAGGGCCTGCGCGGTGGCCTGGCGGGCCAGCGCGGCGGCTTCGGCGGGACCGCCCGCGGCCAGGTCCTGGGTTGCCAGCCGGGCCTGGTCGGCGGCGGTGCGCGCGACGGTTTCCGCCTGCAGCGCCTGTTCCAGGGCTTCGCGGGCGATCAGCTGGCGGGCGAACAGGTCCTTGCGGCGGGTGGCTTCCCGGCTGGCCTGCTGCAGCCGGGCCTCGGCTTCGCGCACGGCAGCCTGGGCCCGCGGGCGCGTGGACCGGCGCAGCTGGTCCAGGGTGGCGGCGGCTTCGGCGGCGGCGGCCTCCAGGTCGTCGGCGCGCAGCACGGCCAGCACGTCGCCGGGCTGCACCGCGTCACCTTCCTGCACGCGCCGCTCCAGCACCACGCCGGTGACCGGGCTGCCCACCTGGGCGCGCGACACGGCCACTACGCGGCCGGTGGCGACCACCGTCTGCACCAGGGGCCGCGCGGTCACCGGGTAGGCGTCGAGCTCGGGTCCCCGCAGCTTGCCCAGCAGGATCCAGCCCAGGGCCAACACGACCAGCACCAGCGCGGCGGCAAGGCGAAGGCGGCGGCTCATCATCGGGCTCCGGGGCGCGGGGGGATCGGTAGCCACGATACGCAATCGGCCGTGAAGGCGTCAGCCCGGAACCCCGGGTTTGGTGGCTGTCCCGCGGGCTCGCGTAGAATCCCGCCCCATGGAAAACCAGACCCACAGCGCCGAACAGGCGCGCCTGCTGGCCAAGGGCCCGTTCCCGGACTACCCCTTCACGCCCAAGTCCTTCGTGCATCCCAACGGCCTCACCCAAAGCTACCTCGACGAGGGCCAGGGCGAGGTGGTGCTGATGCTGCACGGCAATCCGTCGTGGTCCTACTACTGGCGCAAGCTGGTGCTGGGCCTGCGCGACGGCTACC
>CAZXTV010000107.1:0-6563 GCA_964643705.1 uncultured Arenimonas sp.
AACAGTCGGTACGGTGAACTCGCGCAGCAGGCGGACCCGCCGTTTCTGGGCGCGGGTGGAGGGCGCACTCCGCTGGTGGCAACCGCCGATGCGTGGGCCCTGAGTGCGGTGGTCCCCGAGGGGGGGGCGGTGCGCGGCATGGAGGCGCTGCTCGTCGAGGCGGAGCGGCTCCGACGCCACGGGCTCACGCCCGGTGAGTTGGACCGCGCTCGCGCGGATATGCTTCGCGGCATGGAGCGGATGCACACCGAGCGGGGGCAGCGCCAGCATGCGGAGTTCGCGGGGGCCTACGTCAACCACTTCCTGCTGGGGCACTCGGCACCGTCCATCGAGTGGCGGTACCAGCTCACCCAGCAACTGCTGCCGGCCATCTCCCTGGGCGAGGTGAACACCGCGGCACGGGAGCAGGTGCTGCCCGGGACACCGATCGTGCTGGTTGGCGCGCCGGACAAGCCGGACGCCGCCCCCCCCGAAGACGCCGAGCTGCTGGCGTTGTTCGCTGCCGTGCGCGCCACCGAGTTGGCCGCCTACACCGAGGTGGTCGATGACGCGCCGCTGGTGGCCGTGCCCCCGGCCGGCGGGCACATCGTGCGCGAGGTCGTGGACACCGTCCTCGGCATCCATGACTGGACGCTTTCGAATGGCGCCCGGGTGCTCGTCAAGCCGACCGCCTTCCGTGATGACCAGGTCCTGATGACCGCCTTCAGCCTGGGTGGACTGTCACGCAGCGACACCCCGGAGCGACTCAGCCACCAGTTTGCCGCCGTGGTTCCACTGCAGGGCGGCGTGGGGCGTTTCAGCGCCACCGACTTGCAGAAGGTGCTGGCCGGCAGCACGGCGGAGATCACCCCGAGCATCGGACTGATCGACCAGGGGTTCAGTGGCTCCGTGGCGCCTGACGACCTGGAGGAGTTCCTCCAGTTGCTCTGGCTCTACATCACAGCGCCGCGCGCCGATACCACCGCCTTCCAGGCCTTTGCCGGCCAGGTGCGAGCCTTCATCGAGAACCGCGGCACCAGCCCGGAAGCAGCATTCCAGGACACCATGCAGGTCGTGCTGGGCCAGCACCACCCGCTCTCCCTGCCGATCACGTCCGAGCGGCTGTCAGAGCTGGACCTCGGTGAGGCGATCGCCTTCTACCGTGATCGTTTCGCTAACGCAGCGGGCATGACCTTCCTGTTCGTGGGCCGCGTGGACCCGGAGACGCTGCGACCACTGGTGGCCCGGTGGATTGGCGGCTTGCCGGGTGAAGCGCGCGGGGACGGCTGGCGTGATCTCGGCATGCATCGCCCCGACGGCGTGGTGGAGCGCCAGGTGTACCGCGGTATCGAGCCCCGGAGCCAGACCAGCATCGTCTTCCACGGCCCGATCGAGTACACTCGCGCCGAGCGCTTCGCGCTCGACGCGGTGCGCGAGCTGCTGACGGTGCGCCTGCGTGATGCGCTGCGGGAGGCGCTCGGCGGGACCTACGGCGTGTCGGTGGGGGCCAACACCAGTCGCTACCCGCGGGAGGAGTACTCGTTCACGATTCAGTTCGGCGCCGACCCGGCACGGGTGGACAGCCTGGCCGGCGTCGTTTTCGAGGAGATCGAGCGACTCCAGCAGGACGGACCCACGGCGGACGAGGTGGTGCGGATCACCGAGACGCGGCTGCGCGAACGCGAAGTGGCGATGCGCGAGAACCGGTTCTGGCTTACCCTGCTCGAGGCCACGGCGCGCGAGGGCGAGCCGGTGGCCGCGGCGCTCACAGAGCAAGAGCATTTGATTCGCGCGCTGGCGTCGGAGGGTCTTCGCGACGCCGCCCGGCGCTATCTCGACCCCACCCGGCACGTCCGGGTTACCCTGTATCCTGAAGCCCTGCCACCGGAGGAATGATGTCCACCGAGACGTTTCCCCGCCCTGGGGATGATGAGTACGCGCCGTTCTATGCCGGCTATATCAGCGGGGTGCCGGATGGCGACTTGCTCGAGACCCTGGCGGACCCCGAAGACCCGGATCACAAGTCTTCCCACGTCTGGGCCAGCAGCCAGAAGGGCCAGCGCAGCAAGTTCGACCCCGAGGCCTTCGACGAGCAGCAGGTGAAGTTCGCCAACCCGGCGCCGCGGCTCAAGCGGCTGCTGGCGTACCTGGCGTCCCAACGCTGATTGCGCCTGAACGATGTGGCGGGCAACACCCGCAGTCAGCTTGTCAGGACACTGTCCGGACATTATGATGCCTCCAGCCCGTCTCCCGAGGTGCGCACCATGACTGCCGCCAACCCATCCAAATCCGAACGCATCGATGTCCGCGCAACGGCGCCGGTGAAGCAGCTGCTGCAGGAAGCGGCGCGTGCGTGCCACAAGAACGTCAGCGAATTCCTGCTCGATGCCGGCGTGAATGCCGCGTCGCAGACGCTGGCGGATCGCCGCCGGTTCGTCCTCGACGAAACGAAGTGGCAGGCCTTCCAGGAAGCCTTGGATCGTCCGGTCCAGGAAAAGCCGCGCTTGCGCAAGCTCCTGCGTGAACCCGGGGCGCTGGATTGAGTGGCGCTTACTCGAAAGTCCGCAAGCTCGCCGCCACCGACCGCACCGAAGGCTTCGATTGCGGCCGGGAGCCGCTGAACCAGTTCCTCCAGCGATTCGCCCTGGTCAACCAGAAGGCGAACAGCGCGCAGACCTATGTCTGTTGCCTCGGGAAGGATGTGGTCGGCTACTACAGCCTTGCGGTCGGTAGCGTCGAGCCTGATGCGGCAAGCACGCGCGTCACCAAGGGCCTCGCCCGACATCCCGTGCCGGCGATGATCCTTGCCCGGCTCGCGGTGGCGACTGCGCACCAACGCCAGGGGCTGGGGCAGGCACTGCTGAGGGACGCCCTGCTTCGCACCGCGCAGGCGGCAGACATCGCAGGCATTCGATGCCTCCTGGTGCACGCAAAAGATGATGCCGCGCGGACGTGGTACGAGGGCTGGGATTTCGAACCCAGCCCCAGCGACCCTTACCACCTGTTCCTGCTGATGAAGGATCTTAAGGCGATTGTTGGCGAGTGATACCGCATCGGCGCATCGGGGCTACGCAGTGCCAACATCCCGTCCGACGCTTCAGACGATCGATTCCAGATAGGGACGCATCACGTTCGCCATCCGAAGCTGGCTCGCAAGCCGCCAGATTTCGTCGTTGCTCGCCCGACGCTCGCGCCGCACCTGGGTCAGCGCTTCCAGCGCCACGTCCAGGCCGATCCTGTTGCGGAACTTGAAGCAATCCACGACGGTCCGGGTGACCCCGGTAACCCGGAGCGGAACGCCGTCGCGGACGTGGGTTTCGATTCCGGCCGAGAGGCCGGGGCCCGAATACCGAACGACCCGCAGCGAAGGCCAGTCCAGCCTGGGCGCGTGCCGCCCGGCGGCGATACCCAGCCAGACCGAGTGCGGTGCCTGTGTAGTGAGCCCGTGGAAGCGCAGCGCCGTCAGGAGGCAGAAAAAGCCGTCGGGCACCCGGCGCGCGACGATCTGCAGCCCCTCGTCCCCCGACAGTGCCCGACCGGGCAGTGAGTAGACCCCACGCGCGAGCTTTATCAGCTCTCCCTTTTGCACCAGGCGGGTGATCTGGGCGCCCTCGAGCCCGGCGGCCCGGAGGTCGCGGGCCCGGGCACTGCCTTGGGCTTCGAGCAGGTGCCTGGCTTTGGCATTGGGGTCCACGCCACAAGAGTGTTCCAATTCGGCAATCAAAGTCAATTATATGTGCGTTTTTGTAACACCCGGGGTACGCCCCGGAAGGGAGCCTTTACTCCATGGACTGTGCCGCGGAGAGCTTGGCGGCGAGGCGCCAAATGGCCTAAAGCGAACTCCTTGCTGGCCGGGCAGGGGGCGTGCAAGAGCCGGCCAGATCGCTTCAAGCGAAAGGAGATGATCTGTAATCCTCTGCCGCCGCTGGGATTTCATGGCTTCCGAAGCCGACTTCGGCGACGGCTGGGAGCATTTGGTGGTGCTCGAGGAGATTCTCGAAGCGGCGCCGGGCAAGAAGTACCCGCGCTGCACGGCCGGCGAGCGCTCGTCGCCGCCCGACGACTGCGGCGGCCCCGGCGGCTACGAAAGCCTGCTCGAAACCCTGGCTGACCCCGAGGACCCGGAATACGCCTCATCCCATGTCTGGGCCGCCAGCCAGAAGGGAATCCGCGGCAAGTTCGATCCCGAGGCCTTCGACGAACAGCGGGTCAAGTTCGCCAATCCGGCGCCCCGGCTGAAGCGCCTGCTGGCGTACCTAGCATCGGGGCGCTGACGGCGGACGGTCCGCCCGCCGCTATCCCGCGGCCTGTTGCTGCTACCTTGCAGCTGAAGTCGCCTTGAAAATAGAAAATAAAAGTTGCATTTGTTGGGGTTAATGGTAATTATATTTTCCATGCCTCGCCTGACCCCGCCAACGCACCCCCGTCAGCGCAGTCAACTCGCGGCCCTGGGCGAGCGACTGCGCTCGGCCAGGCTGCGCCGGAAACTGACGCAGGCCATCCTCGCAGAGCGGGTTGGCGTCACGTTGCCCACGCTCAGGAAACTGGAAGCCGGTGATCCGCGCACCAGCTTGGCGACCGTCATCCGCGTGCTTCAGGCCCTTGGCCTGGCGCAGGACATCGACAAGCTCGCTGCGCAGGACGAACTCGGGCGGGAACTGCAGGACTTCGAACTCAAGCCGTCTCGTCGCCGTACGGCGAAGAAGGCACCGACGCCCTCCGGTGAGGCCGGCCCGTGAGCCCGCTTGAGGTCGTGCTCGACGATGTGCTGCTGGCGCACGCGGACACGCGCGTCGGCTGGTTGCATCGCGACACCGGCAGACGGGGTGAACTGATCCGCTTTGAGTACGACGCGGCGTGGCTCGGCGATCCAGGCGCGTTTGCGATCGAGCCCCTGCTCCCGCTGAACGAAGGCTCGTTCCATCCCGATGACGCATCGCAGCCGCACGGCATCTTCCAGGACTGCTCGCCGGATCGCTGGGGCAAACTGCTCATGGACCGGCGGGAAGCGATCGAGGCCCGCGAGCAAGGGCGCGCCCGCAAGGCGCTGCGAGCGTGGGACTACCTGGTCGGAATCGACGACGGCACCCGCATGGGCGCTTTGCGCCTGCGCAACCCGGCCGACGGCACCTTCGCGGCGGCATTGCAGCCCAGCGCGCCACCCGTGACGTCACTGCGAGAACTGGAAGCGGCAGCCCGGCTCATCGAGCAAGGCGCGGGCGACCATCTCGACAAGCAAGTCCGGCAACTGCTCGTCCCGGGTGGTTCGCTGGGTGGCGCGCGCCCCAAGGCCAGCTTCATCGACGAGGGCGGCGATCTCTGGCTGGCCAAGTTTCCCTCGACAGAAGACCGCGTCGACGTCGGTCTATGGGAATTTGTGACGTACCGCCTTTCGATTGCGGCAGGCATCGCCATGCCGGAAGCGCGGCTGCTGTCGCTCTCCGATCGGGGGCATACCTTTGCCGTGCGTCGGTTCGACCGCGAGGGCACCAGCCGCCGGATGTATGCCTCGGCCAGGACGCTGCTCGATCTCGACAGCGATGGCGCGAGCTACCTGGACCTGGCCATGGCCGTGCAGGACAACGGTGCCGCCGGCCGCGTCGAAGCTGGACTCGAGGAACTCTTCCGTCGCGCACTGTTCAATGTGCTCGTGGGCAACCGCGACGATCACCTGCGCAACCACGGGTTCCTGCGTGAACCCACGGGCTGGGCACTGGCTCCAGCGTTCGACGTCAACCCGAATCCCGACAAGGACGCCCATGTCCTGACCCTGGACGAGGCGGACCCCACGCCTGACACCTCGATCCTGCTGGCGAACCACGCGTACTTCCGCCTGGACGCCGGTCGGGCACAGGCCGTCCTCGACCAGGTCCGCGGCGCCACGCGCCGGTGGCGGGAGATCGCCAAGGAAGCGCGCGCGCGCGGCCACGAGATCTCGCTGATGGAGTCGGTCATTGATCCGGAGCGGTAGCCACGCAGTCAAGGTGATTTGACTCTGCGCCCCGCTTCCCTGGCATGGTTCAGGAGTCGCTGGCGGATCGAATCGGCGCGGGCTGGCGACGGCATGCTCATGACACCGACTCCAGATACGGTGGCGGTGGGCTGTTGATGCGCACGGGTGGTCAATTCCCGTCGCGCGTCAACACACAGGTTCGGGCCGGGAAATACAGCTCCTGTTGCGTTTTCTGATTTAACAGCTTATAAGCTGTTTCTAACGAATACAGTCCAGGATGCGTGAAATGAACCAATACACCGTCCGATCGGCCGAACAACTGCCCGCCCTGCTCAAAGCCTTCCGGAAGCAGGCCGGGCTCACCCAGGTCCAGCTGGCCACGCGCCTGGGCATGACGCAGCAGACGCTATCCGCCCTTGAGCGCAACGCCAACCGGGTCAGCGCCGATCGCCTGCTGCAGCTGCTGGGCATCCTGGGCGTGGACATGCTGCTGCAGCCGCGCGGCCTCGATGCCAGCCCCCGACGCCCGACCCCGACGGGAGATGCCGGATGGTGACCGCCAAACCCGGAAGAACGCCGCGCCGCCAAGCCCTCGGCCTGTGGATGAACGGCGACTTCGTCGGCACCTGGC
>CAZXTV010000108.1:0-6557 GCA_964643705.1 uncultured Arenimonas sp.
GCCGTTCGGGCCCCACTGCGTGTACGTCTTCCAGGCGCTGATCGGGAACGTCGCTGCAAGCCGGTCCATGTCCTCCAGGTCGCCTGCCTGGTTCGGGTTCACGCGACCGTGCAGGAACAGGCGGTGGGTGCCCTGCATCGACTCGACGATCGCCGCGGTCGCCGCCGCCTCTTCGATCGTCAGTGGCTCGCCTTCGCGCGTCGACGGCACGAAGCTAAGCACCATCAGCGACGTGTCCGAATCCAGGAAAATATCCCGCAGGAAGGCGTCCGGGCCGAAACACTGCAGGTGGTCGAGCTGGCCACCCAGCGACGCCGCCGCGCAGCCTTGCGTGCCGAAGCTCGCCAGCGGCCGAGCGTCCTCGGGCAGCGCCCGCGTCCAGGCGCCGGTGGGGTTCACGAAGTGGCCCTGCACGTCGAAAATGAATTCCTTGCCCGATACCGCTGCCTCGGCGGCCACCGGGTCCAACGCGGCCTCGGCCGGCACCTCGAAGTAACCACCGCGCTTGCCGGCCGACGCGTAGGCCGCGTTCATCGCCAGCAGGCTGCTGGCGGCGCCACAGGCCGACACCAGGAAGCCGCGGCGGGAAAGTCCGAGCCGCCGGGAATTGAGTTCGGCCAGGTCGTGGGCCAGTGCGTTGGCGTGGTGGTGTTCCGGCGCCAGCGGCACCGGCGTGAACTCGCCGTTGCTGGTGCTGTCGAGTTTGACCGGCAGGCGGCGACCGTCCGGATCCTGGCGCTGGCTCATGGCGTTTTCCCGGGAAGCTTGACCCGGAAGTCTAGCCCCGCCGGACCTTAAGCCCGCGTGCAGGCGTCCGCGCCGGTCAGCCGCAGCCGGCCAGGCTCAGGCGCTGGCCCGAGCGGATCGTATAAGGCGGCCTCAGCCCGTTGGCCTTGGCCAGGGCCACCGGACCATCGCAATCGTGCCGCCGCGAGATGCCGCTGAGGGTATCGCCTGATTTCACCTGGTAGGAACGCGCGGGCTTGCGCGTGGCCGTGGCCACGACGGTGGGCTTGCTGGCGGCCATCAGGTTGGCGGCGACCTGTGCGCGCGGCCCGGTCACGCAGTGGGCCTGGTATTCGGGCGGCACCGCCACCGGCACGCGCAATTCGGTGCCTGCGGCGATGGCGGCATGCGGCTCGTAGCGTGGGTTGAGGTTGCGCAGGGCGCGGAAATAACCTTCCCGCGGGCCACCCAGGCAAATCGACAGCTGGTAGATCGAGGCCGGCGCCTGCAGCTTCATCACGGTCGCGGCGCCGTCCACGGCCGGGAACTGCAGGCCGTATTCCTCGGGATGCAGGAACAGCCAGGCCGCGGCCAGCACATAGGGCACGTAATCGCGGGTTTCCGGCGGCAGCTGGCCGTAGACCTGCGGATCCCAGAAGGACTTGTCGCCGGCCTCGCGCTTGAGCCGCAGCGCCCTGCCCTCGCCGCCGTTGTAGGCCGCCACCGCGAACGCCAGGTCGTCGCCGAGTTCGGCGAAACGTTCGTTGAAATACAGCACGCTGGCGCGCGCGGCCAGCTGCGGGTCGTAGCGGGTGTCGAAACCGTCGCGCCAGCCCAGGCCAAAGCGCGCACCCGTGGCCGGCATGAACTGCATCGGCCCGGCGGCGCCGGCACGCGACACCGCGTGCACGCGGCCGTTGGACTCCTTGGCCAGGATGCCGAACAGCAGCGCTTCAGGCAGGCCGGCCCGTTCGTATTCGGGCCACATCAGGAAGCGCATCTGCTGGTAGTTTTCCCAGCTGGTGACCAGCTGCGGCCGCATCCAGGTCAGCCATTCGGCCATGGCCGCGCGCACCGGCTCGTTGAGCTCGATCACTTCACGCAGGTCGCGGCCGTTGAGCATCGCCACGGCGCGTCCGGACGCCGGCATCGTCGCCAGCACGCCGCCTTCGCCCTGGCTGGCGCCGGAGTCCGGGGGCGCGCCGAAACCTTCGCCGTCGCCGGCCAGCTGGGTCGCGCCGTGCTGCAGCAGGGCGTCGTAGGCGCCGATAAACCTTTCGACGTCGCAGCCGCGGGTGTCCTGGCAGCGGCGCGCACCGGCCATCAGGTCGGCGGCGGCCTGGCGCATCGCCTCGCGGCCGGCGTCGGATTCGCCGGCGCGCAGCTGCTCGAGCCCGGCGCGATACGCCAGGTTGGCCTGGTCCAGGCCCTGGTACAGGACTTCGACGCGCTTGGGCGTGCGTTTGGCCTCGGCCTCGCTGGCGGCGAACAGGGACAGCAGCAGGGCCGCCAGGATCAGTGAACGGGGCATCGGGGCTCACGGGGTAGGTGGATCAGGCCCGCAGCCTAGCGGCCCGGGCGCGGTGCCGGCAAGGCGCGGACAGCGGCTGGCGGGCAGCGGCTAGAATCGGGCCCACCCCCAGCGGAGCCCCACCCGGATGAGCGACTTCCTGATCGGCAAGGGCGACCTGCCCGTGCATTTGCTTGGCAAGTATGGCAATCGCCACGGCATGGTCGCCGGCGCCACCGGCACCGGCAAGTCGGTCACCCTGATGGTGATGGCCGAGGGATTTTCGCGCCTGGGCGTGCCGGTGGTGATGGCCGACGTGAAGGGCGACATCGCCGGCCTGGCGATGCCCGGCACGATGAACGACAGGATCGCCCAGCGCATCGAACACATCGGCATCCAGGGTTACACCAACGAAGCCAGCCCGGTCGTGTTCTGGGACCTTTACGGCAAGCTCGGCCACCCGCTGCGCACCACGGTGTCGGAAGTCGGGCCGTCGCTGATGTCGCGCATGCTCGAGCTCAACGACATCCAGTCGGGCGTGATGGACATCGCCTTCAAGATGGCCGACGACCACGGGCTGCTGCTGCTCGACCTGGACGACCTGCGTGCCCTGCTGAACTTCGTCATCGAAAACCGCGCCGAGATTTCCAAGCAGTACGGCCTGGTAAGCCCGCAGTCGGTGGGCGCCATCCAGCGTGCCCTGCTGCGCCTGGAGCAGGACGGCGGCAAGCAGTTCTTCGGCGAACCGGCCGTGCAGCTGGCCGACCTGATGCGCCAGGACATGTCCGGCCGCGGCGTCATCAACCTGATCGCCGCCGACCAGCTGATCCTGCGGCCGCGCCTGTACTCGAGCTTCCTGCTGTGGCTGCTGAGCGAACTGTTCGAAACCCTGCCGGAAGTGGGCGACCTGGACGCGCCCAAGCTCGTCTTTTTCTTCGACGAAGCGCACCTGCTGTTCGACGACTGCCCGCCGGCGCTGCGCCAGCGGGTGGAACAAGTGGTGCGCCTGATCCGCTCCAAGGGCGTGGGCGTGTATTTCTGTTCGCAGAATCCCGACGACGTGCCCGACGAGGTGCTGGGCCAGCTGGGCAACCGCGTCCAGCATGCCCTGCGCGCCTTCACCCCGCGCGACCAGAAGGCCGTGCGAGCGGCCGCGGAAACCTTCGTGCAAAACCCGAAGGTCGACGTGGCCAAGGCCATCGGCGAACTGGCCGTCGGCGAGGCGCTGGTGTCGATGCTGATGGCCAAGGGCGTGCCGATGCCGGTGGAGCGGGCGCTGATCTGCCCGCCGCGCTGCCGCATGGGCACGATCACCGACGAGGAGCGCGCGCTGGTGCGTTCGCGCAGCCCGGTCGGCGGCAAGTACGACACGGCGGTGAACCGCGAATCGGCCTTCGAGATGCTGGCCGCGCGCGCCGAACAGGCGGCGGCCACCGAGGCGCCGTCGGCGAAAGCGGGCGGCCCGGCGGCGAAGGTCGAGCCGGAGCCGAAATCGAAGTTCGACGAATTCCTCTGGGGCACCAAGCGCCGCCAGGGCGCCGTCGAGGCCGCCGCCAAGTCGGCCACGCGCACGGTGGCCAATGGCATCGGCCGGCAGATCCTGCGCGGCCTGCTGGGCGGCCTGGTGGGCGGGAAAAAACGCTGACCCGGGCCTAGCGCCCGCCGCCCCCGCCGCCACCACCACCACCGCCCGACGAACCGCCACCGCCGCCGCCGGAACTTGAACCCGGCGGCGTCGACGAGGACGAGATCTGCGAACTGAGCGCGCTGCCCAGCGAGCTGCTCATCGCGCCCAGGCTGGCCATCGACGCCGTCGAGCCGCGGTACCAGCCCATCGATCGTGCCGTTTCTTCGGCCTGGGCGGCGCCCACCGCCTCGGTGAAGTGTTTGGTCCAGGCGTCTTCGACGTCCAGGGCCAGCGCGAAGGGCAGAAGCGCCTGGTAGCGCTTGGGGTCGGGCGAAGGAGCCTCGGGGCCGCCCGGCTTGGCCAGGCGTGCCAGTTCGTCGCGTTCTGCCACGCCCAGGTACAGGCGCAGGCCTTCGATGTTGTCGAGCAGCTCCCGCCCCTGGGCGGTCGGCGCCTTCATCAGGTAGGCAAACACCAGGTGGCTGACCAGGGCCAGGGCCAGCAGCAGGAAGATGAAGGGAATGCCGCTGCCACCCGCCACCGCGAAGGCCAGCCAGCCGTAGCCGAACGAAAACAGCCAGCCCAGCAGCAGCGGCATGCCGTTGCGCTTGAAGTAGGTCGGGTGCATTCGCTTGTCCAGCGCGGCCATGTGTTTCATGCGCGCGCCGCCGATCACCGACGCGTTGGTGTTCTCCAGTTCGACGCGGTTGCCCTTGGAGAACAGCTTCTCCAGCAGCTCGCGTTGCGCATTGGAGGCGATCGGCTCCACGCTGACGGAACGTTCGAGCACCCAGTCCTTGCCTTCCTGCTCCACCAGCACGTGCCCGTGCACGCCCAGGTCGACGATGTCGGCAGCGAAACAGCGATCCGTGTAGGCCTGCTTCCACAGGTAGCGCAGTTCGCCCGGGGTGAATCCTTCCGGCGCCTCGTAGCGCGGGAAGATCGAACCCGGCGCCGGGTCGCGCCCGACGCGGTGCCAGCTGCGCAGGTACCAGGGCAGCAGCATCAGCAGGCCAAGCAGCGCGACCAGGACGCCGCCGTTGTCGCGCAGCAGCCAGGCCAGACGCTGGAACGTCGAAGGTTCCTCGATCAGGCCCTTCGGGAAACCGAGCACCAGCGTTAGCCCTTCGTAACTCCCCAGCGACCGGGTGATCTCGAATTCGGCCACGCCCGGCCCGACGGCCCTGGCAACGTAGTCCCTGCCCTGCTCGCCTTCCCGGCCGGTGTAGGCCTCCAGGCGCATGTCTTCGGGCGCGACCGGCGCCGGCAGCGTCACCCTGGCACTGGCCTGTTCAATGGTGAAGTCCCAGCCCAGGCCGGTGACGTTCCAGTACAGCTCGTCGTGTTCGTCGAAAAATCCGATCTGGCGCGTGGTCCGATAGCGAATGGCGAAGGTGTAGTCGGACGGTACCGGCAGGAAGTTGTCGTCGCCGGTGTTCACGCGCACGCCGTTGGACTGCCTTTCTGTGAACCAGGCCTCCGGCTCACCGTCGCGCTCTACGCCCAGGACCTCGAATTCCACGACGTAACGATTACCCATGAGGTCCGGGTAGCGCGTGGGGAAATCGCGGTAGATGCCGCGCCGGATGCGGTTGCCCAGCGCACGCACGGTGATGTTCTCGGTCACTTCCATCGAACCGTCGGCCAGCACGGTGATGTCGGCGTGGTAGGCCTTGATACGTTCCTGCGCGGTAGCCGGTGCCACCCACGCCAGCAGCAGGCAGGCGAGCAGCGCGAACAGGCGGTTCATGCCGACACCCGTGGCGCCGCGCGCGAACCCTCGTCGGCTTCGTAGAACTCCGACTCACCAAAACCGAAGCTGCGCGCCACCACCAGGTCGGGGAAACGCTGCACGGCGTCGTTGTTGGCGCGCACCGCGCCGTTGTAGAAGCGCCGGGCGTATTGCAGGTGGTCCTCGACCTCGACCAGGTCGTTCTGCAGCTTCAGGAAATTTTCGCTGGCCTTGAGGTCCGGATAGGCCTCCTTGAGCAGCATCAGCCGGCCCAGGCCCGCCTCGAGCTGGCCTTCCAGCCCGGCCAGGCGGGCGGGCGACGAGGTCTGCATGGCCTGCGCGCGCAGTTCGGTGACGTTTTCGAGCACGGCCTTCTCGTGCCCGGCATAGGCGCGCACGGCTTCGACCAGGCGTGGCACCAGGTCATGGCGGCGCATCAGCTGCACGTCGATGTCGCTCCAGCCGGCCCGCACCTGGTTGCGCAGGCGCACCAGGCGGTTGAAGGTGAATACGACCCACAGCACCAGCACCAGGCCGGCGATGGCCAGGAACATCGTCATGTTCGGCTCCCCCTTCGAGTTGAACCCGATTATCCACATCCCGGGCGACGGCTGCCCGGCCTCGGTTATAGTCGGGCGCCCCGGGCCGGCATTGGCGGCCCGCCCACGTTCCCCGGAGACTTGAATGGCCGATCCCGCGACCAAGAAGCGCAGCCTCATGGACCGCTTCCTGACCATCGTCGAGCGCGGTGGCAACGCCCTGCCCCATCCCGCCACCCTGTTCGCCCTGCTGGCGCTGGGCGTGGTGGTGATGTCCTGGGTGGCATCCATGGCCGGCCTGAGCGTGGCGCATCCGTCCACCGGCGAGCTCGTTTCGCCGGTGAACCTGATGAGCATCGAGGGCCTGCACCGCATGCTCACCGGCGCGGTCACCAACTTCACCGGCTTCGCCCCGCTGGGCGT
>CAZXTV010000109.1:0-655 GCA_964643705.1 uncultured Arenimonas sp.
CACTTCGGCACCACCGACCTGCGCGGCAAGAAGTTCGTGCTGACCTGGACCTACCACCCCAAGCCGCTGAACACCGCCGTGGCCAACTCCGCCCTGACCATCGCCACGCGCCTGGGCATGGACGTGACCCTGCTGTGCCCGACGCCTGAGTACGCGCTGGACGAACGTTACCTGGGCTGGGCCCGCGACAACGTCGCCGAGGCGGGTGGGTCTTTCCAGATGAGCCATGACATCGAAGCGGCTTATACCGACGCCGACGTCGTGTACGCCAAGAGCTGGGGCGCGATTCCGTATTTCGGCCGCTGGGATCAGGAAAAGCCCATCCGCGACACGCACAAACACTTCATCGTGGACGAGGCCAAGATGGCCATGACCAACAACGGCGTCTTCAGCCACTGCCTGCCGCTGCGCCGCAACGTGAAGGCGACCGACGGCGTGATGGATTCGCCGCAGTGCATCGCCATCGAAGAGGCCGAAAACCGGCTGCATGTGCAGAAGGCCGTGATGGCCAAGCTGGCCAACCAATAATTCCCTGGAAATCATCATGACCGACAAACACATCGTCCTCGCCTTCTCCGGCGGCCTCGACACCAGCTTCTGCATTCCCTGGCTGCAGGAGCGCGGCTGGGCCGTGCACACCGTGTTCGCTGACACC
>CAZXTV010000109.1:665-1890 GCA_964643705.1 uncultured Arenimonas sp.
GCGGCGTCGATGCCGAAGAGCGCGCCTATATCGAGGCCCGCGCGGCCGAGCTGGGCGCCGCCAGCCACGTCACCGTCGACGGCGGCCCGGCCATCTGGGACGGCTTCGTCAAACCCTTCGTGATGGCGGGCGAGGGCTACCAGGGCCAGTACCCGCTGCTGGTGTCGGACCGCTACCTGATCGTGGACGCGGCCCTGGCCCGCGCCGCCGAGCTGGGCACGCGCGCCATCGCCCACGGCTGCACCGGCATGGGCAACGACCAGGTGCGTTTCGACCTGGCGGTGAAGGCGGCCGGCGATTACCAGATCGTCGCGCCGATCCGCGAGATCCAGAAGGAACACACCCAGACCCGCGCCTACGAACAGGCCTACCTGGAAGAGCGCGGTTTCGACGTGCGCGCCAAGCAAAAGAGCTACACGATCAACGAGAACCTGCTGGGCGTGACGCTGTCCGGCGGCGAGATCGACCGCTGGGAAGTGCCGGGCGAAGGCGCCCGCGGCTGGTGCGCCCCGCGTGCCCAGTGGCCGGCCGAGGCCCTGCGCGTGACCCTGGCGTTCAAGGACGGCGAAGCCGTGGCCCTGGACGGCGAGGCCATGCCCGGCGCCAAGCTGCTGGCGAAATTGAACGGCCTGTTCGCGAAGTACGGCGTCGGCCGCGGCATGTACACCGGCGACACCACGATCGGCCTCAAGGGCAGGATCATCTACGAAGCCCCCGGCCTGGCCGCGCTGCTGGCCGCGCACCGCGCGCTGGAAGAAGCCGTGCTGACCAAACACCAGAACCGCTTCAAGCCCGACGTCGCCCGCAAGTGGGTGGAGCTGGTGTACGAAGGTTTCTACAACGACCCGCTCAAGGCCGACCTCGAGGCCTTCCTGGTCTCGAGCCAGCGCTGCGTCAACGGCGAAGTGGTGATCGAAACCCAAGGCGGCAAGGTCGACGCCGTGGCCGTGCGCAGCCCGCACCTGCTGCACGCCAAGGGCGCCACCTACGCCCAGTCCGCCGACTGGGGCGTGGAAGAAGCCGAAGGTTTCATCCGCCTGTTCGGCATGTCCAGCACCCTGTGGGCCGAGATCAACCGGAAATGAGCATGCTTCCTGACGTCCTGAACCACCTCGAGGCCCTGGTCGGTTTCGACACCCGCAACCCGCCGCGCGCCATCGGCACCGGCGGCATCTTCGACTACCTGCGCAGCCAGCTGCCGGGCTTTGAGGTGCGGGTGACCGAC
>CAZXTV010000109.1:1900-6550 GCA_964643705.1 uncultured Arenimonas sp.
TCGATGCTGGCCGTGCGCGGCAACCCGAAGCGGGTGTTCAACGTGCACCTGGACACGGTGCCCAGCTCGCCGGACTGGAGCGCCGACCCGCATACCCTGCGCGTCACGGCCGACAAGGCCATCGGCCTGGGCGCCTGCGACATCAAGGGCGCCGCCGCCGGCCTGGTCGCCGCCGCCAACGCCACGACGGGTGACGCCGCGTTCCTGTTCAGCAGCGACGAAGAGGCCAACGACGCCCGCTGCATCGCGGCTTTCCTGGCCAGCGACCACGGCTTCAGGGAGGCGATCATCGCCGAGCCGACGCTGTGCGAAGCCGTGCTGGCCCACCGCGGCATCAGCTCGGTGCTGATGCGCTTCAGGGGCCAGGCCGGCCACGCCTCGGGCGCCGATGCTTTCGAACTGAGCGCCGTGCACCAGGCCATGCGCTGGGGCACCAGGGCCCTGGACCACGCCAAGGCGCAGTCGCATGCGCGCTTCGGCGGACTCACCGGCCTGCGCTTCAACATCGGCCGCGTCGAAGGCGGCATCAAGGCCAACATGATCGCGCCGGCGGCCGAAGTGCGATTCGGCTTCCGGCCGCTGCCGTCGATGGACATGGACGGCATGCACGCCCAGTTCCGCGACCTGGCTGACGCCAAGGCCCTGGCCCACTACGAAGAAACCTTCCGCGGTCCTTCGCTGCCGGCTGGCGACATCGCCCGCGCCGAAGAAAAGCGCCTGGCCGCCCGCGACCTCGCCGACGAGCTGGGCCTGCCGATCGGCAACGCCGTCGATTTCTGGACCGAAGCCTCGCTGTTTTCCGCCGCGGGCCTCACCGCCTTCGTTTACGGCCCCGGCGACATCGCCCAGGCCCACACCGCCGACGAATGGGTGGCGCTGGACCAACTGGCCGCCGCCGCCAACACCTACACCCGCCTGCTGGAGCAACCCGCGTGACCGAGATGCGCACCACGATCGTCCGGCTGCTGTCGAACATGGCCAGCGCCAAGGAGATCCAGCAGTACCTCAAGCGCTTTTCCCAGGTGGACGCCGCGCGCTTCGCCGTGGTGAAGGTGGGCGGCGCCATCCTGCGCGATGAACTCGACGCGCTGGTGTCTTCGCTGTCCTTCCTGCAGCAGGTGGGCCTGACGCCGATCGTCATCCACGGCGCCGGCCCGCAGCTGGACGAGGAGATGACCGCCGCCGGCATCGGCAAGAAGGTCGTGGAAGGGCTGCGCGTTACCGACAGCGACGGCCTGGCCATCGTGCGCCGGGTCGCCCAGCGCGAAAACCTGCGCCTGGTCGAGGCCCTGCAGGCCCAGGGCGTGCGCGCCACGTCGATCACCGCCGGCGTGTTCGAGTGCGACTACCTGGACCAGGCGAAGTTCGGCCTGGTCGGCCAGGTCCAGCGGGTGGACGACGCCGGCATCCAGGCGGCGATCAAGGTCGGCTCGATTCCGGTGATCGCCTCGCTGGGCGAAACCACCGGCGGCCAGATACTGAACATCAATGCCGACTGGGCCGCCAACGACCTGGTGAAGGCGCTGCAGCCCTACAAGATCATCTTCCTCACCGGCACCGGCGGCCTGCTCGATGGCGATGGCGACGTGATCGATTCGATCAACCTGAGCACCGAATACGAAGAGCTGCTGGCCCAGCCCTGGCTGCATTCGGGCATGCGGGTGAAGATCCAGCAGATCCACGACCTGCTGATGCAGCTGCCGCTGTCGAGCTCGGTGTCGATCACCCGGCCCGACCAGCTGGCCAAGGAACTGTTCACCCACCGCGGCTCGGGCACCCTGGTGCGCCGCGGCGAGCAGGTTCGCAAGGTCACGCGCTGGGACCAGCTGGACCTCGAGCGCGTGCGCGCCCTGGTGGAGCGTGGCTTCGGCCGCAAGCTGGCGCCGGACTATTTCGAAAAGACCCCGCTGCTCAAGGCTTTCGTCAGCGAACACTACCGCGCCGCCCTGCTGATCACCGACGAAGACGGCCTGCCGCACCTGGACAAGTTCGCCGTCAGCGACGACGCCCAGGGCGAAGGCCTGGGCCGCGCCGCCTGGCAGGTGATGCGCGCCGATACGCCGCGGCTGTTCTGGCGCGCCCGCAGCGGCAACCCAGTGAACGACTTCTACTTCGACGAAGCCGACGGCTGCCTCAAGGGCGAACAATGGAACGTGTTCTGGTACGGCCTGGAGGGCTGGGACCAGATACGCTACGCCGTGGACCATTGCCTGGCGCGCCCCGCCACCCTGAAGGGCTGACATGCAGAACCTGCACTGGACGATCCCGCCCATCCTCGAAGGCCACCACGTGACCCTCGAACCCTTGCAGCCGCACCACGGCGACGACCTGCTGGCCGCGGCGGCGGACGGGGAACTCTGGAACCTCTGGTACACCCAGGTGCCCGGCCCGGAAACCATCCGCGCCTACATGGCCCGCGCTATGGGCGATCGCGAAGCCGGCATCGCCATGCCCTTCCTGGTGCGCGACGCCAGCGGCGAACCGGTGGGAAGCACGCGCTTCTTCCGGTTGGAACCGGTCATTCCCAGCCTGGAGATCGGCTTCACCTGGTATTCGGCCCGCGTGCAGCGCAGCGCGCTGAACACCGAGGCCAAACGCCTGCTGCTGGGCCACGCCTTCGACGCCATGGGCTGCAGCGTGGTCGAACTGCGCACCCACGTGATGAACCACCGCTCGCGCGCGGCAATCGAACGCCTGGGCGCGCACTTCGACGGCGTGCTGCGCCGGCAGATGCGCATGCCCGACGGCCACCTGCGCGACACCGCCGTGTATTCAATCCTGGACACCGAATGGCCGGTTGTGCGGCGTGGCCTGGACTTCAAGCTTGAACACGGGGGCAGGGCGTGAGCGAGCGTCTTTCCCTGGGTCTGGTGGGTGCCCGCGGTTACGTTGGCGCCGAGTTGATCAAGCTGGTGGCCGCGCATCCGCGCTTCGAGCTGGCCTTCGTATCGTCGCGCGAACGCGACGGCCAGCGCCTGGCCGAGCACGAAGCCGCCTACACCGGTGATCTGCGCTACACGAATCTCAATCCCGAAGCCGTGGCCGGGCAGGGCGTCGATGCCCTGGTGCTGGCCCTGCCCAACGGCATGGCCGGCGCTTTCACCGCGGCCCTGGATTGGGACGGCAAGGACGCGGTGGTGGTGGATCTTTCGGCCGACTTCCGCTTCGATGACAGCTGGCACTACGGCCTGCCCGAACTCACCCGCCACCACGCCGGTGGCGCCCGCCGCATCAGCAACCCGGGCTGTTACGCCACCGCGATGCAGCTGGCCGTGGCGCCGATGCGCGACGTGCTGGCCGGGCCGGTGCAGTGTTTCGGCGTGTCGGGTTATTCCGGCGCCGGCACCAGTGCCTCGGACAAGAACAACCCGGAAAAACTGCGCGACAACCTGATGCCTTATGCGTTGGTGGACCATATCCACGAACGCGAGGTGAGCCGCCAGCTGGGCCACGCGGTGGAGTTCATGCCGCACGTGGCGCCTCACTTCCGCGGCATCACCATGACCGCCAACCTGCACCTGGAACGCGCCTTCAGCATCGACGAAGTGCAGCAGCGATACAGCGAGGCCTACGCCGACGAAGCGCTGGTGGCCGTGGTGGACGACGCGCCCTGGGTCAGCCACATCGCCGGCCGCCACGGAGCCGAGGTGGGCGGCTTCACGCTGTCTGCGGACGGCCGGCGACTGGTGGTCGTGTCCACGCTCGACAATTTGCTCAAAGGCGCCGCCACCCAGGCCCTGCAAAACCTCAACCTGGCCTTCGGCCTGCCCGAAACCATGGGAATCCCGACATGAGCGACCTGCTGTGGCAAAAACCCGGCGTGCAAGTCGACCCGCGCATCCAGGCCTTCCTGGCCGGCGACGACGTGGTGCTGGACCGCGAGTTCATCCAGGACGACATCACCGCCTCGGCCGCCCACGCCCGCGGGCTGGCGCGCATCGGCATCCTGACTGCTGCGGAATGTGATGAGCTCTGCCGCGAGCTGGACGTCCTGTCCGAAGACCTCAAGTCCGGCGCATTCGTGCTGGACGACCGCTTCGAAGATGGCCATTCGGCCATCGAATCGCGCCTGATCGAACGCCTGGGCGACACCGGCCGCAAGATCCACACCGGCCGAAGCCGAAACGACCAGGTGCTGGTGGCCACGCGCCTGTGGCTCAAGCGAAAGCTGCTTGAACTGCAGTCCCTGTGCCGCGAAACCGCCGAAGTCTGCCTGCAGCGCGCCGAAGCCGACAGCATTCCGATGCCCGGCTACACCCACCTGCAGCGCGCCGTGGTGTCGTCCACCGCCATGTGGTGGGCCGGCTTCGCCGAAGCCTTCATCGACAACGCCGTGCGCGCCAGGCAGGCCCACGACTGGATAGACGCCAACCCCCTGGGCACCGCTGCCGGCTACGGCGTCAACCTGCCCCTGGACCGGGAAGGCAGCACCCGGGAGCTCGGCTTCGCCCGGATGCAGGTAAGCCCCCTCTACGCCCAGCTGAGCCGCGGCAAGTTCGAAATCGCCGCCGTCGACGCCCTCGGCGCCGCCGCCCTGGACCTGCGTCGCCTGGCCTGGGACCTGAGCCTGTTCACCACCGCCGAGTTCGGCTTCGTCAGCCTGCCGGCGCAGTACACGACCGGCAGTTCGATCATGCCCAACAAGCGCAA
>CAZXTV010000110.1:0-6533 GCA_964643705.1 uncultured Arenimonas sp.
GGTCATCACCCACTACCAGCGTCTGCTCGATTACATCAAGCCCGACGTGGTTCACGTGCTGGCCGACGGCCGCATCGTGGAATCGGGCGGCCCTGAACTGGCGCTCGAACTCGAGGCCCACGGCTACGCCTGGGTCAAGGACCGGATCGCCCCGCAGCCCGCGGCGACGCCATGAGCAAGCTGGCCGACTCCTTCCGGCAGGGTTTCGAAGCATTGCCGACCGCGCTGGTGGACGCCCAGGGCCTGGGCGCGACCCGCCGCGCGGCCCTGGCCGCCGCGCTGGCCGACGGCCTGCCCGGCGCGCGCGTCGAAGCCTGGAAATACACCTCGCTGCGGGCGCTGGCCAACCGCGCCTTCGACGCCGATCCGGCAAACGCCGACCTGGACCCGGCGCTGCTCGCGGCCGTTCCTTCGCCGCGGCTGGTGTTTGTCAACGGACGGTACGACGCAGGCCTGAGCCAGCTCGATTCGCTTCCCGAAGGCGTCGAACTGCGCCCGCTGTCGCAGGCGCTGGCCGGCGACGACCCGCGCGCGGTGTCGGTGCTGGCGCGCCGCTATGAACGCGCCGACGAACCCTTCGCGCGCTTCAACGCCGCGCTGGCCACCGAAGGCGCGCTGCTGCGCGTGCAGGCCGGCGCCGCCGTGGCGACGCCGCTGCACCTGGTCTTCATCGGCGCCCCCGCCGGCGCCGACCAGGCCGCGCACCTTCGCCATCTGGTCGAACTGCGCAAGGGCGCCTCGCTGACCCTGGTCGAACACCACCTGGGTGCCGGCGCGCACCGCAACCTGGTCAATCACCTCACCCACGTGCACCTGGCCGGGGGCGCGCGCCTGCGCCACGCCCGGCTGCAGAACGACGACAGCGGCGCGACGCTGTTCGCCCGCACCGACGCCGTGCTGGCTTCAGGCACCGAGTACCGACGCGTGGACCTGGAGCTTGGCGCCGGCCTGTCCCGCCACGAATTCAACGTCGACCTGCAGGGCGAAGGCGCGGCGCTGCATGCCGGCGGCGTTCTGCTGGCCGACGGCCGCCGCCACCTCGACACCCGCCTGGGCATCCGCCACCAGGCGCGCGACACCCGCTGCCTGTTGCCCTGGCGGGGCCTGGCCGATGAACGCGGCCGCGCCGTCTTCCACGGCGGCATCGAGATCCGAGCCGGCGCCGACGGCAGCGAAGCCGAGCTGTCGAACAAGAACCTGCTGCTTTCCGACTCGGCCGAAATCGACAGCCAGCCCGTGCTGGTGATCCACGCCGACGAAGTGAAGGCCGCGCACGGCGCCACCGTCGGCCGCCTGGATGAAACCGCGCTGTTCTACCTGCGCAGCCGCGGCCTGCCCGCGGCGCAGGCCCGGGTGCTGCTGATGCAGGCCTTCCTGCGCGAACCGCTGGCGGTGCTCGACGACGCCGACCTGGCCAACCTGCTGGGCGACACGGTCGCCGCGCGCCTGGGCACCACCGGGAGCACGCCATGAGCCAGGCCACCCCGCCGGACTGGCAGCGCATCCGCGCCGATTTCCCGGTGCTGACGCGCGAAGTGCACGGCAAGCCGCTGGTGTACCTGGATTCGGCCAACACCTCGCAAAAGCCGCAGCCGGTCATCGAGGCGATGGACGAGTTCTACCGCCGGCACAACGCCAACGTCTCGCGCGCCGTGCATGCGCTGGGCAGCGAGGCCACCGAAGCCTACGAAGGCGCGCGACGCCGGCTGGCCACGTTCGTCAACGTTCCTTCCGACGAACTCATCCTCACTTCGGGCACCACCTTCGGCATCAACCTGGTGGCCTACAGCTGGGCGCTGCCACGGCTCAAGGCCGGCGATGTCATCCTTCTGACGCGCATGGAGCACCACGCCAACATCGTGCCCTGGCAGCTGGTTTGCGAGCGCACCGGCGCCAGCCTGCGCGTGGTGGACCTGGCGGCCGATGGCTCGCTGGACATGGACGACCTGCGCGCCAAGCTCACCGGCGAAGTGAAGCTGCTGGCCTTCACGCACGTTTCCAACGTGCTGGGCACGGTGAACCCGGTGGCGGAAATCTGCCGGCTGGCGCGCAAGCAGGGCGTGGTGACGGTAGTGGACGGTTCCCAGGCCCTGCCCCACCGCGCCGTCGACATCCCGCTCCTGGGCTGCGACTTTTATGCCTTCACCGGCCACAAGATGCTTGGCCCCACCGGCACCGGCGGCCTGTGGGCCCGTCGCCAGCACCTGCGCGAGATGCCGCCCTTCCTGGGCGGCGGCGAAATGATCAAGGAAGTGCGCTTCGAAGGCACCACCTTCAACGACGCACCGCATAAGTTCGAGGCCGGCACGCCCAACATCGCCGGCGTCGTCGGCCTGGGCGCGGCCGCCGACTACCTGTCGGCGATCGGCATGGCCGAGGTCGAGGCGCGCGAGCAAGAGCTGCTGGCCGTCGCCACGCAGCGCCTGTCGGCCGTCGAAGGCCTGCGCATCCTCGGCACCGCGCCGGGCAAGGCCGCCGTGATCAGCTTCCTGGTCGAAGGCGCGCATGCCCACGACCTGGCGACCCTGCTCGACCTGGAGGGCATCGCGGTGCGCTCGGGCCACCACTGCGCGCATCCGCTGATGGCGCACTTCGGCGTGCCCGCGACCTGTCGCGCATCGCTGGCCTTCTACAACACCGAAGCGGAAGTCGAAAAACTCGCGGCCGGCATCGAAAAAGTCCGCAAACTCCTGCTTTGACCTCAAGACCTGGAACCTGCGCATGAGCTGGCTGCCTCCGCTGACTTACCGGGCCGCGACACCGGCCGATGTCGATGCCATCGTTGAACTGGTGGAATCGGCCTACCGCGGCCATGTCAGCCGCGCCGGCTGGACCACCGAAGCCGACCTGCTCGATGGCCGCCGCACCAATGCCCAGGACGTGCTTGGCCACATCCGGCGCCCGCAAAGCCAGGTGCTGCTTGCCTTCCGCGACGGCCAGCTGCAGGCCTGCGCGCACGTGGCCGCGGAAGACGACGCCGGCTACTTCGGCATGTTTTCGGTGGTGCCCACCCTGCAGCGCAGTGGCCTTGGCAAACAGATGATGGCCGAAGCAGAGCGCATCGCCCGGGATGAGTACGGCATGACGATGATGCGCATGACCGTGATCGACGTGCGCGATGAGCTGATCGCCTGGTACGAACGCCGCGGTTACCGCCGCACCGGCATCAAGAAGCCTTTTCCCTATGGCGACGAACGTTTCGGCGTTCCGCTGCGCGACGACCTGCGTTTCGAAGTGCTGGAGAAGACGCTGTGACCGCCTGGGTGCGGGTATGCGCCAGCTCGGAACTGCTGCCCGGCGAATCACAGGTCGCCTGGGACGGCGACACGCCCATCCTGGTGGTCAACCTCGACGGCGACCTGTACGCCGTCGAAGACAAGTGCACGCACGAGGACTTCGAACTCAGCGCCGGCGCCATCGAAGGCGGCGAGGTCGAATGCACCCTGCACGGCGCGCGTTTCGACCTGCGCACCGGCGAAGCCCTGTGCGCACCGGCCTACACGCCGGTGGCACGCTTCCCGGTGAAGGTGGAAGACGGCGCCGTCTGGACCCGCGACGACCGCTGATAGGCGGCTTCCTGTAGGAGCGGCATCAGGCGCCAATTCCATGGTTTCCAAAGGCAAAGTCAAAAGATTCGCGCCAGAAGGCGCTCCTACAGGGGTGGTTTGGCCTGCAGCTTGGCGAGCAGCAGTTCGCCACCGCCTTCCAGGATCAGCCGCGACGGGCCGTCGGCGTCGGGCAGCAGCAGCACGCTGTCGGCCTGTTCCAGGCGCAGCGGCCGCGCCAGGTCCTTGAACCAGGCCTGGCCGCGGATAAGGTGCACCAGCCAGGTGGTGCCGGCTTCGGCGAAGAAGACCATCGGCCCCACCAGCGGACGGTGCAGCAGGGTCGCGTCCAGCACGTCGCGCCGCCACATCAGGTTGAAGTCGTGGGTTGGCCCGGCGATGAGTTCGGCGCGCAGCGGGCGTTCGCCGGAAAAACGGATGCGGTCATGCGGCGGCAGCAGCGTGCTTGATTCACCGTCGTCGAAATGAAGATGCATGCCCTTGCCCGCCATCAGCACCAGTTCGCGATCGACGCCCGGGAAGGGGGAAAACGGCGCGTCCTGGTCGATCTCGGCGATCGACGCGCGCCAGGTCCATTCGGCGCTGCCTTCCGGATGCCTGTGGATCTCGCGGGTCCAGCCGCGCTCATTGCGCCAGCGCTCGCGCCGGTATTGATGGGCCGGAACGTGCAGCAGCCGCATCAGTCGGCCTGCAGCGCCAGCAGGGCGCGGCTGGAACGGCCCAGCGACTCGGCCCACGAGAAACCGACGATCTCGCGCCCGCTGCCGGCATCGCGGAAGACTTCGGCTTCGCCTTCCGGCAACAGGTGCCGGTAGTCCACGGTCAACTCCTCGCCGGCCGCCAGGTCGCGCAGGGCGAAGATGAAACCCAGGTGCCACAGGCCATTGGGTTCGAAGCTGTGGTTGACGAAACATTCGTCCGGCCAGTCCAGGCTGACCGTGCACTGGTCCTCGAACCAGCGCACGCTCGCGGCCATCGCGGCTTCGGCGTCGGGGCGCGCGCGCACCTCGTCCCAGCGCTGGGTGCCGCGGATGTCGTCGGGCGCGACCACCACCCGCCCGCGCGCCACCGGCGCCTGCAGGAACAGGCCCTTGCCGGCTCCCGGGATGGCCGAGGCGGCGATGCGATACGGCGGCAGGATCATGCCGCGCAGTCTATCGCAGCGGCCTCAGGACCCGGCGTGATCGAGCCAGGCCGTGTTCCAGTAGGCGTAGTCCCCCAGGCGCTGCACCAGTCCGGCGCGCAGCGGCAGGCCGACCAGGTGCCGGGCCGCGTCCATCGCCGGCTCGCCCGGGCCCAGCACCCGGTCTGTGAAACCCCGCCCCCACAACCAGCCGTTCACCCGATGCCGGTCTTCCACGGCGCGCGAGGTAAGCGCCTTGAAGCGCCCGACCAGGGTCGACAGGCTGTCGCGCTCGCCCAGCGTCACCAGTCCCCGCCAATGGTCGGGCATCAGCACCCAGGCCAGCACCGCGCTGTCCCGCCAGGGCCACTGCGCGGTGTGCACCCGGCAGACCGCGCGCGCGGCGTCGTGGTCGCCAAAGACTGGCCGCCGGTAAAGCGTGGCCACCGACAGCAGGTAGGTCTGGCCCGGCACCGAGCGGCGCTCGAGGCGGACGCGGCGGAAGCCGGCGTCCGGCTCGTCACGCACCGGCATCGAAGGTGACATCGCGTCCTCCAGGGAAAAAGGGCCCGGCGCGGGCCGGGCCAAACGGGGTCCACGCGCGGTGGCGGGCTCAGTCGCCGGCGGCCGGCGCCGCCGCGGGCGCACGCGCCTTGCCGGCGCCGATCTCGATGCGGTCACGGTTGGCCTCCACCAGGGCCAGGCCGATGCCCTTGACCTCGGCCAGTTCGTCGGCGCTGCGGAAGGCACCGTGCTTGTCGCGGTGGCTGACGATGGCTTCGGCCTTGCTGGGGCCGACGCCGTCGAGCACCCGGTCGAGGGTGGCGGCGTCGGCGTTGTTGATGTCCACCTTCTCGGCGGCCAGCGCGCTGCCGGACAGGAAGGCGCACAGCAGCAGCGAGGTAAGCAGGGACGCGGTCTTGTTCATGGCGGTTCCTTGGGGTTGTGGTCTTGCCGCGCCGGGTTGGCGTCGGCAGGGAAAGTGTCCCCATCCGGCCGGCCCCGCCCCATCGTCCAAACACGGCGCCGCGCCTGGGAACCGGGCGCCCCGCGCCGTCGGCGGCTTCCTACCCTCACGGCGGCCCCGGTCCGGAAGCGCTAAAATCACGGTCTGACCGCAGCAAGGACCCCCATGGACACCGCCAAGACCGAACGTTTCGTCGCCGACGCCTGGGACGGCGACATCGTCCCGCAGCTGGTCGAATACATCCGCATTCCCAACAAGTCGCCGATGTTCGACGCGCAGTGGCGCGAGAACGGCTACATGGACGACGCCGTCAAGCTGCTCGCCGGTTGGGCGAAGGCGCAGCCGATCAAGGGCATGAGCGTCGAGGTCGTCGAACTCGAGGGCCGCACGCCGCTGATCTACATCGAAGTGCCCGGCCAGGGCGACGACTGCGTGCTGCTCTACGGCCACCTGGACAAGCAGCCGGAAATGACCGGCTGGGCCGACGACCTGGGCCCCTGGAAGCCGGTGATCAAGGGCGACAAGCTCTACGGCCGCGGCGGCGCCGATGACGGCTACGCGCTCTACGGTTCGCTCACCGCCATCCGCGTGCTGCAGGAACAAGGCCTGCCGCACGCGCGCTGCGTCATCCTGATCGAAGCCTGCGAAGAATCGGGCAGCTACGACCTGCCCCACTACGTCGACCACCTGGCCGACCGCATTGGCCGCCCGTCGCTGGTGGTGTGCCTGGATTCGGGCTGCGCCAACTACGACCAGCTTTGGTGCACCACCTCGCTGCGCGGCCTGGCCGGCGGCAACCTCAAGGTCAGCGTGCTCACCGAGGGCGTGCACAGCGGCGACGCCAGCGGCATCGTGCCGTCGAGCTTCCGCGTCCTGC
>CAZXTV010000111.1:0-6532 GCA_964643705.1 uncultured Arenimonas sp.
AACATCAGGTACCAGACCTCGCCGCCGTTGCCGCGCACCGCCTTCACGATCTGCTCGGCCTCGGTCCAGGGCACGCGCGGGTCGTTGTAGCCCTGGGCCACGAACAGCGGCGATGTGATCCGGTGGGCGTTGTTTAGCGGCGCGATGCGGTCGTGGAAGGCCTTCATTTCCGGCAGGCGCTCGTCGCCGTATTCGGCCCGGCGCAGGTCGCGGCGGTAGTCCTCGGTGTTCTTGAGGAAGGTGCCGAAGTCGGAGATGCCCACCACGTCGATGCCGGCGCGGATGCGCTCGGGGTAGTCCACCATCGCCGCCAGCACCATGTAGCCGCCGTAGCTGCCGCCCATCACGCCGACGCGGTCGGCGTCGAGTTCGGGCCGGGTGGCGATCCAGTCGAGCAGGGCCCCGATGTCCTTCACCGAGTCCTTGCGCAGCATCCCGTTGTCGAGCTGCAGGTAGGTCTTGCCGTACCCCGCCGAGCCACGCACGTTGGGCACCAGCACCGCGACCTTGAGTTCGTTGAGCAGGAACTGCGTGCTCGGGTTGAAGGTGGGGAAGGCCTGCGATTCGGGGCCGCCGTGGATGCTCACCACCACCGGGAAGGGGCCGTCGCCCTCGGGCCGGTAGTAGAAGGCCGGGATGCTGCGGCGCTTGCCGTCCACGTCGTCGAAGGTGGGGTAACGCACCAGTTCCGGCGCCCGGAAGCTGGCGGCGTCCAGCCCGCCGACTTCGCTCTGCGTCCAGCGCGCCAGGTCGCCGGCGGCCAGGTCCAGCACGTACACGTCGCTCGGCGAGGTGGCGCTGTTGAGCGTCAGCGCCAGGCGCTTGCCGTCGGGCGAGAAGCCGAAGTTGCCGATCACGCCGATGGGCAGGCCGGGCAGGGCGACTTCCTCGTGCCCGGGCAGCGACAGCACGTGCAGCTTGCTGATGCCGTCCTCGTTGCTGGCATAGGCCAGGTGCCGGCCGTCGGAGGCGATGTCCAGGTCGGTCACGTTCCAGGGGATGTCGCCACTTACCAGCGTCGGCGCGCCGTCGCGCGGGTCGTGGTGGCGCAGGGTCAGGAACTCGCGGCCTTCGTCGGAAACGTAATACACCGCCCGGCCGTCCGGCGCGTAGCGGAAGCCGTTGAACGCCGCCTTGCCGCCCTCCACCGGGAACATGCGCAGCTTGCCGGTGGCCAGGTCCACTTCGCCGGGGTAGGACTCGTTGATCGATACGTACTTCACCACCAGCAGGCGCTTGCCGTCGGGCGAGAAGTCCATCGCCGACCACAGCCCGCCTTCCTTGAGCACGATGCGCGCTTCGCCCGTGGCCAGGTCACGCACCCACAGGTCGTAGTCGGTGCCGTTGCGTGCGGTGCTCGCCCAGGCCAGCTGGCGGCCATCGCCCGAAAGCCGGGGGCTGGTGTTCTGGTTGCGGCCGCCGTCGGTAAGCATCGTTGCTTCCCGCGCGTCCAGGTCGTACCAGAACAGCTGCCAGAATTCCGAACCGCCCACATCCTTGCCGAACACGAAGCCATTGCGGCCAGGCGCGGTATTCACGGCCGAAAGCGGTTCGCTGTAGAAGGTGATCTGTTCGCGCATGCCCAGCGGTTCGCGCACGCGGTGCACCTGGCTGGTTTCGCCAAAACGCGTGCTGATCGCCAGGCTGCCGTCGGGCAGCCAGCCCGAGAAGCTGGCGCCGCGGGTGTTCTGGTAGCGGTTGAGGCGCTCGACCAGTTCGGCCGGAACGTCGGGCAGGTTTTCGCTGATGCGGTTGCCGACGTCGATGCGCTCGACGGGTTTTCCGGGTTGCCCGGGTTCGACCTGGGACTCGGCCAGGACGGGCGGCGCCAGCAGCGCCGCGGTGAGCATCATCACGAACAGTCGCATACGTGGGTTCCCCGCTGTGGTCAGACCCGCAGCATACCGCCGGGGCCGGCTACTCGCGCGGCGCGGACGGGTCGAGCAGGTTCTCGCCGGAAGTCTCGCGCAGCTCCTGGTCGATCTGGCGATCGATGTCGCTGCGGGCGCGGGTGTCCACGGGCGGCTCCGTCGGGGTTTGCACCGCAGGTGTCGCCGGCGGAGCCGCCCTGGCGCTTGCGTCGGCCTTGTCGCTGATCTGCACGCGATAGGTGGGCTCGGGCATGTCAAAGCCGGCGCGTTCGAGCGCCAGCTTCACGCGGCGGATGGCCTCGCCCATCACCGTGCCGAAGTCATGGCTGCGCTGGTCCACCCAGCCGAAATAGCGCACCTTAACGCTGGAGTCGCCCAGCCCGATGATTTGCGCGCGCGGCGGGGGATCGGCCAGCAGCCCCTCGATGCCGCGCAGGGTTTCCACGCCCAGCGACTGCGCGCGCACCAGGTCCTCGTCCACGCCGATGCCGACGTCGAACTCGAAGCGCCGGCTGGGGTTGCGCGTGTAGTTGAGCGTGACGCCGCGAAAGACCATCGCATTGGGCAGGCGCAGGTGGTTGCCATCGAGCGTCATCAGGATGGTCGCGCGCGAGGTCAGCGCGACGATCACGCCCTCGTTGCCGTCGATCACCACGTGGTCGCGCGGTGCGAATGGCTGGCGCAGGCTCATCAGCAGCCCGGCCAGGTAATTTTCCAGGATGTCCTTGAAGGCGAAACCCAGGGCCACGCCCAGCACGCCGGCGGTGCCAAGCACCGCGCCTACCAGGGCCGTGGCGTTGAGGATTTCCAGGGCAATCAGCAAACCCACCAGCAGCACGGCCCAGCGCACGGTGGTGCGGGCGAGGTCCTGCATGAAAGGATTGCGGCGCGCCACGCGGCCCACCAGCGCGCGCTGCGACAGCCAGCGGCCCAGCAGCCAGGCCAGCACCACCACGACCAGGGCGACCGCCAGCAGCGGCAGGTAGCCCAGGAAGGCATACATCTCCTCGACCAGTCGTTCCAGGCTGGGGGCGATCTCGCGGGTGCCGGCTTCGATGGCCATGGGGACTCCTATCGGGGGGTGGCGTGCAGTTCCCGCAGTTCGGCTTTTTCGATGTCGGTCAGGCCGGACATGCCCACTTCGCCGATGCGTGCCTGCAGTTCGTCGATGCGCTGCTGGCTGACCTGGCGGTCGAGCTGCACCAGCGCGTCGACCAGTTCATGGCCCCAGGCCGATTCTTCGCCAGGGAAACCCTGCAGCGCGAGTTTTTGCAGCGCCGCTTCCTCTTCGCGGCCGGCGAAGTGTTCCAGCACGGCGCCGGTGGTGATACCGGGGCGCTCGCGCACCAGTTCCAGCAGTTCCACCAGCAGCCCGATGCCGGGCTGGCGCAGCACCGCGAACCGGTAGGGCGGCTGGATCACGTCTGAAAGCGTCGGCTTTTGCAGCAGCAGCGCGATGGCGGTGCGCACCAGGCTGCGCCGCGGCGCCGGCGCGCCGCCACGGCCCGCGCGCATGGACGGGGTCGGGCGCGTGGGTTCGGCGGCCGGCGGGCGCTGGCCGACGCCGGTGAGTTCGGTCAGGCGTTGTTTCATCAGGTCCAGGAAGGCGCCGTCGGGGATGCCGGCGACCAGCGGCTTGGCGCGTTCGGCCAGGCGCGCCTTGCCTTCCATCCCGGCCAGGTTCACGTCCTTGGACAGTTCGTTGTAGAAGAACTCCGAAAGTGGCGTCGCCTGCGCCAGCCGTGCGTCGAAACCGGCCGCGCCTTCCTTGCGCACGATGCTGTCGGGATCCTCGCCGTCGGGCAGGAACAGGAAAAACGCCTGGCGGCCGTCGCGCATGCGCGGCAGCACCGATTCGAGCGCCTTCCAGGCAGCGCCGCGGCCGGCGCGGTCGCCGTCGAAGCAGAAGTACACGTCGGCGGCGTTGCGGAACAGCAGCTCGGCGTGGTCGGGCGTGGTGGCGGTGCCCAGCGTGGCGACGGCGGTGTTCACGCCGAACTGGAACAGCGCCACCACGTCCATGTAGCCCTCGACGACGATCAGCCGCGGGATCTTCGCGTGCGCCTGGCGCACCTGCCACAGGCCGTAGAGTTCGCGGCCCTTGTGGAAGAGCGGGGTTTCGGGCGAGTTGAGGTACTTCGGGCCGTCGTCCTTTTCCATGACGCGGCCGCCGAAGGCGATGACGCGGCCGCGGCGGTCGTGGATGGGGAACATCACGCGATCGCGGAACTTGTCGTAAACCCGGCCGGCGTCGTTGCGCGAGAACAGGCCGACCTTTTCCAGCAGCGCCAGCCGGCGCTCGTCGGTGCCCAGGGCCGACTTCAGGCCTTCCCAGCCGTCGGGCGCATAGCCGATCCCGAACCGCAGCTGGTTTTCGGCATCGACGCCGCGGCGTTCAAGATAGTCCCTGGCCTTCGGACTGCCCTGCAGCTGCTGCTGGAAGAACTTCGCGGCGGCGTCCACGGCCAGGTAGAGCTCGCGCGATTCGCCCGACTCGTTGCGCTGGCGGGTGTCGCGCGGCACTTCCATGCCCACGCGCTTGGCCAGTTCCTCGACCGCGTCGAGGAACTCGAGCCGGTCGTAGTTCATCAGGAAGCTGATGGCGGTGCCGTGCGCCCCGCACCCGAAGCAGTGGTAGAACTGCTTGGTCGGCGAGACAGTGAACGAAGGCGAGCGTTCGTCGTGGAACGGGCAGCGCGCCGAATACTCCCGCCCCTGCCGCTTGAGCGGCACACGCGAACCCACCACCTCGACGATATCCGTCCGGGCCAGCAGGTCGTCAATAAACGCGTCGGGAATCCGTGCCATCGCTGCCTAGCATGCCCCAAAACTGGTCCCGGGCGGCGTGGGTTGTTCGTGCCTGGCGGGCTTCGGGGGGTGTCGTTTCAGAACACGGATGGACACTGAAAAGGCCGATAAACACGGATAGAGCAGGAGCAATCACTCAAATGAGCTTTTGCCCTATCGGCTCTTATCCGTGTCCATCCGTGTTGATCCGTGTCCAAAAACGAACCCCCACCCCCGACTACTCACCCAGCCAGGGACTTCTTGACGAGCTGGGAGACCAGGCCCATGTCGGCCTTGCCGGCCAGCTGCGGCTTGAGCACGCCCATCAGCTTGCCGATGTCGGCCGGGCCCGTGGCATTGGTCTGGGCCTTGGCGGCGTCGATGGCGGCCTGCACCTCGGCTTCCGACATCTTCGCCGGCAGGTAGGTGTCGAGCACGCCCAGCTCGTAGCGCTCGACCGCGGCCAGGTCTTCGCGGCCGGCGGCTTCGTACTGGCTGATCGAGTCCTTGCGCTGCTTGACCATCTTTTCCAGCACGGCCAGCACCAGCGGGTCGGTCATCTCGATGCGCTCGTCGACTTCCTTTTGCTTGATGGCGGCCAGGATCAGCCGGATCACGCCCAGGCGGTCCTTCTCGCCGGACTTCATCGCGGCCTTCATGTCTTCGGTCAGCTGGGTCTTGAGGCTCATCGGGGTCTCCGGGCGTGGGTCGGGCAGGGGGTCAGGCGGTCAGGGCGCCGGGATGGCGCCAGAAACACAAAAAGCCGGCCACGCTCGCGCGTGCCGGCTTTCTGGCAAGCAACGCGGCTCAGTACAGGCGCTGGCGCTTGGTGACGTCGCGCGAGCTGCGGCGCAGCTGGCGCTTCACCGCGGCGGCGGCCTTGCGCTTGCGCTCCTGGGTCGGCTTCTCGTAGTACTCGCGCTTGCGGGTTTCGGCGAGGACGCCGGCCTTTTCGCAAGTGCGCTTGAAGCGACGCAGCGCAAACTCAAACGGCTCGTTTTCGCGGACTTTGACAGACGGCATGTTCGATTCCTGGGATCTATAGTGGTGTCGCACGGCAACGCCGGCGAGCCGCGTATGATACGCGGGTCCCGGGCCGGCAGGCAAGCCAGACCCGGCCTTTCCCTTGAATCCGGGCCCAAATGCCCCGAAAAACAGGCACATGCGCGTCCTGGGAATCGAAACCAGCTGTGACGAAACCGGCGTGGCGGTCTACGACACCGACCGCGGCCTGCTGGCGCACGCCCTGTTCAGCCAGATCGCGCTGCACGCCGAATACGGTGGGGTGGTGCCAGAACTGGCCAGCCGCGACCACGTCCGCAAGCTGCTGCCCCTGGTCCGCCAGGTCCTGGCCGAAGCCGGCCTGGCCCCGGCCGACCTCGACGGCGTGGCCTACACGGCCGGCCCGGGCCTGGTCGGTGCCCTCATGGTCGGCGCCGCCACCGGCCGGGCCCTGGCCTGGGCGCTGGACCTGCCCGCCGTCGGCGTGCACCACATGGAAGGCCACCTGCTGGCCCCCCTGCTCGAAGACCCGGGCCTGACCCCCCCTTTCGTGGCCCTGCTGGTCTCGGGCGGCCATACGCAGCTGGTGGAAGTGGCCGCCGTGGGCGACTACCGCCTGCTGGGCGAAACCCTGGACGACGCCGCCGGCGAGGCCTTCGACAAGACCGCCAAGATGATGGGCCTGCCTTACCCGGGCGGACCGGAACTGGCGCGCCTGGCGGAATCGGGCCGCCCCGGCGCGTTCAGCTTCTCCCGGCCGATGACCGACCGGCCCGGGCTCGATTTCAGCTTCTCCGGGCTCAAGACCCAGGTGCTGCTGGCCTGGCAGGCCTCGGACCAGGCGCCCCAGACCCGCGCCGACATCGCCCGGG
>CAZXTV010000112.1:0-6532 GCA_964643705.1 uncultured Arenimonas sp.
GTCACCTGGCCCGCCTGGATGCCAAAGTTTCGCTGCAGCCAGGCCTTCACACGCGGAGCTGACGCGAGAGCCACGGCGAACGCCGCAGTACATTCTCGAGGTCATTACGGAACGGGTGCAGCGTGAGCCACACTGTGACCAGCCAAGTGGACGGGAGAACAATGCCGATGAGCGCGAGCTTGGCCAGGTCAGGCCATGTGGCGCTGGACCAGGCACTCATGGCTATCGCGGCGGCACACCATGCCGTCACCCGCAGGCTGCAGCCCAGTGAACCGAGGAACCGACGGAAACCCAGTTGGAAGACATGGCGCTGCATGAGGGCGTTGACGGGAACCATGATGGTTGCCGCGCAGACCAATGCCCAGCCGAACGAGTTAAGCGTGCCGTCATAGATCCAGGCAAACGCGGCGCCGCGCAGGGACAGACTCGCGATCGATGGAATGGACGTAAGGTATGGCCGCCCGATCGCCGCGTAGGCGGACCCGAGAAAGCTGAATGGGGTCAGCAGTGCGAACATCAGGCAGGTCAGCTGAACGAGTGGCGCCGCATCCAGCCATTTGGCCCCAAACAGGACTCCGACCAGCGGCTCCGCGAATATGGCCGTGCCCAGGAATGCGGGCCACATCAGGCAGGTGATGTAGGCCGAACCGCGGGCCAGTAAAGCGTCGAGCTTCTCGCCTGCGTGGTGAGTGCGCGCCAAGTAGGGGAGCACGGCGTAATTGACGGCGGGTCCAATGAGTCGGTCGAGCATGCCTGTCGTGCCGACTGCCCGGCTGAGAAGACCGACGTCGTGTGGCCCGCTCAACTTGCCGAGCACCAATTCGGGCAAGCCTTCGTCCAAGGCCTTCAGACTGCTGCCCAAGGTCGCTCCGGCGCCGAAGTTGACCACCTTGCCCCAGCCGCGAAAGCTCGGCAGCCAGGGAACGATGGCGGGGCGAAAGGGCAGGTAGGCGATGGCGGTGACGATGATGTTGGCCAGGTTGGCCCAGGCCATCGACATGTAGCTGAAGCCCAGGTAGGCCAGGGTCAGTACCGTGGTCGAGTAGGTCAAGGTGCCGAAGACGCTGACCAGCGCCTGCTCCTTGGCCCGGAAGTCGCGGGTCAGCAGGCTGTGGGTGATGGCGCTGAAGGGGATGAATGCGAAGCCCAGGGCCAGGACCTTCATGACCTCCTGGATCCCGTCCTGACCGTAAAAGGCCGCTGCTGGCCCGCTCAGGGCGTAGACGGCCGCCGCGATCAGCCAGGACGACGTGAGCGATACACCCAGCGCGGCACCGACGTTCTCTCTGGTGAGGTCCTTGGCCTGCTGCAGGTAGGCGCCCACGCCAAAGTTGCGGAACAAGTGGGCGATGGAGACCAGTACCGCGGTGATCGAGAAGATGCCCACCTCCTGCGGTTCCAGCAGGCGAGCCAGCGCGATGTTGACCGCGAGATAGACCAGTGCCGTGCCGTTGCTCGACAGCAGCACCCAGCCCAGCGAGCGGCGAACGCTGGTCATCGGCGATCCTCCCGACTGGAAGATCGGCAGCAGGTGGCTGGCCAGCCGAACGAGTTCGTCTTCGGGGGTGCCGTGGCAATGGCTACTCGCTGAGTGCCCATGGCACTCCCGCTCATTGACCGGGCACCGTCCGTCGTCTGCAGCACGAAGCTGCGGCCCCGTCCCCTCGACGGCATGCAGGGCACTCTACCCATGTTGTCGTGCCACACCCGTCGAGAGGCATCTCAAGGCACCTGCTGCGGCCTTGCGGTAGTTGTCCGAATCGAACCGGATGGAGCCCATGAAATGGCCCAGCGCGGGCAGAGTCTGATCCCTCGGCGGCGTGCCGTACTTCGGATAGGGCAGAACGCGGAATCGCTCGTACCGCGCCGCAACGTAGTTGGCCGTGATCTGTTCCGTGCCCCACTCGTTCCATCGGGGTCCGGTCAGTCTGCGCATCTCACGAGAGAACTCGAGGATCTGCGCGAGCAGGTCATCGATCCTGACCACACCAAAGAACCCCGCGCAACCCCTGACGTACCATCGGCTGGACACTACTGCCTCGGGCAGCAGAAGCTCTGCAACGTCCTGGATGTGCGCGTCGTGTTCTGCGAGCCACCGTTCGGCTTCTTCCTTGGCCTGCTGATGGCTGACACGCGTCTGTCCGGGCCGCTCGCCCGTCGTGAACGCAATGTCGTTCAGGATGCACTCAAGCACCTCGGGCAGGGGCCCCGTCGTCACGGTGTCGGCGTCCAACTGCACGACATAGGCCGAATGTGCGTAATGCGCCATGGCCTGCAGGCGTTCCCAGCATCCCCCGACCGGCAGCTCCGGATGCCGAAAGTCCTCCGCGCGCACCAGTTCGACGTGCGGGATCGACGCCCGCAGCGTCGCCCGGTCGGCGTCGGTGATGCTGGGATCGCAGACCACGACGATGCGCTGCGGCGGCACGTGGCGCGCGAAGCTGTGCGCAGCGACCAGATAGGCGTCGACGTCGCGCGTGTGCACCATCGACAGCATCACGAAGGGCAGGTGCCCCACCGGCAGTGGCGGCAGTTCGCGGGCGCGCCGGGCGACGCGGCGGAAGCGCCAGCGGTGCCAGTTCGTCCGCAGCTTCGACGCCGCGCGCGCGGGCAGCGTGGCCAGGCTCATGCCAGGAATCCCCGGGACACGGCCTGCGGCGCGGCCGGGTCCTGCGACTGGCCATCGAACACCTGGCGCCACGAGGCCAGCATCAGGTCGGCGTCGAAGCCGGTTCTCAGGTGGGCCAGCCCGGCCGCCGCCCATTCGGGCCACCGGTCGGCGGCGCCCAGCGCCGAGGCCAGCAGCCGGGCGAACGCCTGGTCGTCCGGTTCGCAAAGGGCGTCCCGGGCCTGCGGCGCGGCGATCATTGCCACGTCGCCCACGCGCGTGGCACAGACGGGGATGCCCTCGGCCATCGCCTCCATCATCGACATCGGCTGCTGCTCGGTGTCCGACGACAGCGCGAACAGGTCCATGCGCCGGTAGGCAGCCGCGGGGTCGCTGAGGTAGCCGGTGAACTCGGCGCGGTCGCCCAGCCCCAGCTCGGTGGCCAGGCGCTGCAGCGCGGGGCGTTCCGGTCCGTCGCCGACGATCAGCAGCCGAGCCGGCAGGTCGCGCGGCAGCGCGGCGACGGCGCGCACCAGCCGCGCGACGTTCTTCTCCGCGCGCAGGCCGGCCACGGTGCCGATCACCGGCACCTGGCCGGCCGGCAGAGGCCCGCGCGGCTGAGCGCCTGCCGCGATCGGTACGCCGTTGGGGATGTAGCGCAGGCGCTGCTCGGGCACCCACCAGCTGCGCGCCAGTTCGGCCAGCCGCCGCGACGGCACGACCAGCGTGGTCTGGCGCGACAGGCCCAGCAGCACGCGCCGCGTCCACACCCGGCGCGGCAGCTGCCGGTGGCGCTCGGCCGGACCGAAGCCGTCCTCCACGTGCACGTGCGGCACCACCGCCGGCCGGTTGGCGGCCAGCCACTCGATGGCGCCCCAGTTGTAGCTCAGCAGCAGGTCGGGCCGGTGCCGCTGCAGCACCTCGCGGCAGGCCGCGCGGTTGGCCAGCCCGCCGCCGCGTCGGGTCTGGAAAGGCAGGATCTCGAACGGCACCGACCCGGCCAGCCGGTCGGCAGCCTGGACGTTGCCGTTCATCGCGACGATCAGGTGGCGGTAGCGGTCGCCCAGGCGGTTGGCCAGCTGGACGAAGCGCGCCTGGGCGCCTCCGAACTCGAACGACGAAAACGCGTGGAGCAGTGTTCTCACGGGCCTGGGGCGGGGGGATTCAGCCGGCGGCCGGGCTCGGCCCGCTGCCGCCGTGGAAGTCTATGCGCCGGCCCGGGCCGGCGTGCCATCGATTCGGTGCATAAGTCACCTGGACGCGGGCGGCGTGACCAGTTCGTCGGCCCAGCGCTGGAGCTCCGCAGTCAGTGCCGTCATCGTGCCCGGCCTCGAGAAGGTGTGGTCGGCGCCGTCGAAGCTGCGCACCTGCAGCCGACCCGAGGCCTGCAGGTCCCGCCACGCCGGGCGGCTGCGCGCGGCGTGCTCGAATTCGGCCGCGGTGTGGTCCTCGCCGGCCAGGGTCACCAGCATCGGCCCCGGGTGCCGGGCCAGGCGGTCGAAGACGCGCGCCTGCAGCCCCGTGCGGGTGCCGGGCAATGCCGCGTCGCGCAGTTCCTTCAGCAGCCCCGAGGCCGAGCGCCAGCCCAGGCTGCCGCCGAACAGCCGTGACCAGAACTGGCGCTGCCCCAGCTGCCGCAGGTAGTGCTGGCGCATGCGTGCGCGGGCGGAGGTGGACGGGTCATGCACCCACGGGTTGATTAGGCACAGCGCGAGCGGGGCGTCCCCATCGGCAGCCGGGGCATAGAGGGCGGTGGCCGTGGCGCCGTCGCACAGCCCGCACAGCGCCAGGCGCTGCACGCCGGGCACCTGGTCGCGCAGTGTCTTCACCGCTGCGGCGATGTCGGGTTCGACGCCCAGCACGCCTGCGGGCTCGCCCGTGCTGTCGCCCATGCCCCGCAGGTCGAAGCGCAGCACGGCGATGCCCGTGGCGGCCCAGGCCCGGGCCAGCTGCACGAACATGCGGTGGGCCCCCGCGCGCACCTGGGGGCCGCCGACGACGATGACGATGCCGGTCCGGGCCGGCAGCGCGGGGTCTGCCAGTACGCCGACGAGTTGCTGGCCTTCGCAGTCGAAGACCAGGCCGCGTTCGGTGAAGGGCGCCTCGTTCATGCAGCAAGCCAGCGGCGCGCGACGGCGGTGGTGGCCTCGAGCAGTGCAGGGGCCGTCTCGATTTCGGCGCTGGTCCAGAAGGCGGGTCCCACGACCCGGTGCACCTGCACCTGCCACGGGCTGGCCTGCCAGCGCATCAGCGCCTGCGCCAGGGCCGGCGACTGTGGCATGTGTTCTCTGGCAATGACTTCGAACCACGCCATCGTGCCGCCGCCGGGCGGCGCCGCGAGCTTCGAGGCGGACATGCCGGTGGCCAGGCCGTCGTGCAGCCGATAGCCGGCCAGCAGGTCGGGTGTCGAGGCAGCCGGTTCGGCCCTGTCGCCGCGCAGCGCAGCACCCGACGCGCCGATGCGCTGGAACTGGCGCAGCGCCGTGGCACCGTCGGCAACGGGCTGCCACAGCAGCAGGCGGTCGTCGGGGCGGCTTTCCGGCAACGCCTGCGCCGCCAGCAGCGTGCCGACGCGCAGGCCCCAGAGCCAGGGCCGGTGGCCGTGGCGCGCCTCCAGCCAGGCGTGCCCGGCGCGAACGTCCTGCAGCCATGCGTCCCAGGTGGCGTCGCCGAAGTCGCCGGCGCTGTCGCCGCAGCCGGCCAGGTCGATCTGAAGCACCGCCACCCCCAGGCAAGCCAGTGCCCGGGCCTGCAAGGCCGCCATTCGGCGCGACCGGTTCATCTCCTCGGCGAAGGCGTGGATGAACAGGACGCTGGCGCGGACATCGTCGCCGGGCGGCAGGTGCAGCAGGGCGAAGCGCTCGCCCTCGAAGCCGTCGTCCCGGCCCAGGTAGAAGGCCTGCAGCCGGGGGCCCGGAGGATCGGTCCGGAGGGGCATCGCTGTTTCAACCCAGCCTGCGACCGACCGCGGCCGCCAGCGAACCCACGGTGTCGAAGATCCCGGCATCGACGTCCTCGGGCTCGAAGACGATGCCGAAGTGATCCTCCAGCGCGGCCAGCACGTTGGCCGCTCCCAGGCTGTCCAGTTCAGGCAGGTGGTCGCGCAAGGGCGTGGCGGCCGTGAAGCCGACGGCGCGCCCCTGCAGCGACAGTGTGTGCTCCAGGATGGCGATGACGTGCGAGACGGTTTCCATGGCGGCAGGCGGCAATGTAACCGTCGAGTATCGGGGAACGTCGGGGACGGGCCGGCGCGGGCAATGCGCGAATCTGTGCACTCTGCCCGGGGGATGCGCCGCCGGTGGCCGGGTGGACACCTAACATCCGCAGGCTGCGTGCCCAGCCCCTCGTACCCTTGCCTCGCCGCCGATGCCCACACTGACCCTGGCCGATCTGAGCCGCCAGGTGCAGACCCTGCTGCCTGACCTGGACGCAGGCGCGGGCGTCGACCCGTTCGGTGGCGCCGACTGGTTGACCGCCTTCGCCGCGCACGTGCTGCCGGACGATTGGGCCGGCGTGGCACTCCCCTCGGCCAGCGCGGGCTACCCGCTGTGGCTGGGCCGCTCGCGCGCGCAGGGCGGCCCGTTCGCCGCGATCGGCAACTACTACACCGGCCTGCTCGACGCCCCGGCGCGCGCCGCGCTGGACCAGGCCGCCGCCGCGCGCGCCGCCGGCCTGCCGGTGGTGCACCTGACCCCGCTGGCCGAGGACATGGCGCAGCGCCTGGCCACCGCCTGGCGCGCCGCCGGCTGGCAGGTGGGGCTGGCGCCGGCCTTCGGCAACTGGTACCTGCCCTGCGCCGGGCTGGCCTTCGACGACTACATGGCCGCGCGCCCGGACCGGCTGCGCAACACCTGGCGCCGCAAGCGGCGCCGCTTCGAGCGCGGCGAGGCCGGTGCGCGACTGGAGATCGTCACCGCGCTCGAT